>NZ_JBHVCT010000004.1:0-77455 GCF_042803195.1 Streptomyces sp. NPDC057428 | reverse complement strand
GGCCGACACGCCGGCCAGCGCGCCACCACCGGCGTGCACACCGCCCTCCGGCTTGTCGTGCTTCCACGAGTCCGGCTTCTCACGGTCGTCGTTGCTGCTGGCGGAGGAACCGCTGTCCTTGTCCCAGCCGTCCGCCATGGTCACGGCGTATGCGGCGGGGGTGGTGACCGCGAGGACCGCCGTGACGGCGGCCGAGGCGAACAGGGTGCGGGCAGTGCGCATGGATACACAGTCCTTTCGCCACTCCCGCGTCGGCCGGCTGGTTGTCGGCTCATCGGATCACGGGTGCGACGTGATCCACCGTCAGCCCGATCCGGGCCGCGCACCACTCGGGGAGGCCGCATTGGGGTCATGCGGTGGGCCCATCGTGTGACAGGGAGCCAGATGTCACCCGTCTGACGGCACGCCACGCCGAGGGGAGGTTTGAGCCGCGAGGATCATCGACGCAAGGAGCCGCGGCGGTGCTCGCGGGATCCCGCCATCGCCGACGCACCCCCTCCCAGCTGCCGCCCCCGCACCCTGTGGCCGTCTGACGAACCGTCCGTGGCCGGCCCGGTCGGCTCATGGGGAGGGGCGGCACCGATGGCCTGCGGGCGGGCGCCCTCCCGAGCCGTCCGCCCACTTGACCGGCACCTCGCGCGCCGTCCGCCGCGGGCAACCGAGAATCGGGCACACCAGACGTCGGACCCGCACCGACACCACGACCCGCCGTCCGTCCACCGGCACGTCCGCGACCACCCGCTCGTGGAAACCATGCACCCGCGCCGTCGGCCGCCCATACACCGGGCCGGCACCGGATCATCCCGGGTCCACGCCGACACCCAGACGAATCCGCCCTCATCCTTCACGCCCTCGACGACGAGGGCGGGCAGTCCCGAAAACACCATACCCACAAGCTCATTGACATCGCACACACCATGCCAACGACAACCGTCACCCTTCATTACCACCGATGACGGGCCGCGGCCGTTGACCTATTGACACATCCCAGGCAGCCCGGTCCCGAGCCGGCGAGGCCGGGGCCGTGTCGTGAGCAGCTCCGCACGAACCCCGTCACACGCGATGACCGCCCGCCACCGAGTGACCGCGCGGCAACCGTGCGTCCGCGTCTTCGGCGGGCAGTTCAAGACCCGCGCTCCGGTCTTTATCGAGCCTTCACAGCAGGGCCGAAAGCAGAGCGGTTCAAAATTTGAGTGATCATGTTTCGTGCTGGTCAGGCGATGCCGCGGACCGCCGGACCGCCGGACCATCGTCACAATGTCATGACCAGCGCATTTACTTGATCACCAAGACTTTGAAACCGCCCTGGGGCCGAAAGGTTCGCGTTCCAGCCATTTCGCCCTTCCACCGTCGGCCGCCGCGTGATATCTTCACATTACAATCATTTGTCACCAACGGCGCGCGTTGCGAATAGCGAGCGCACTCTGCAAGACAGTGAAGAAGGCCCACCAATGACAACAGCACAGCAGCCCATCGGGTCCGGATTCGGCGCATCGTCAACGACGAGCGACGTCATCAAGTCCATCGACCTGACAGGCAAAGTCGCCATCGTGACGGGCGCGAACTCGGGCTTGGGCCTGCAGACCGCCCTGACTCTGGGATCGGCCGGCGCGCACGTCGTGGTGCTCGACCGTGACGTGAGCCAGGCGCGGAGCACGCTCTCCGGCATCTCCGCGGAGTACACGACCGTGGATCTCACCGACCCGGCGTCGGTCGACGCGGCGGCGGAAGCCGTACTGGCGTCCGTGGGAACGGCGCACGTGTTGGTCGAGTCCGCGGGCGTCATGGCCGTACCGTTCGCGCGCGACTCCCGGGGCAACGAGCGTCAACTCTCCACCAACTACCTGGGCCACTTCCAGCTGGCCGCGCGCTTGTGGCCTGCCCTCGAGGCGGCGCACGGCGCGCGCGTGGTGGGCCTCACATCGCTCGGCCACCGCCACTCCGCGGTCAACTTCGACGACCCCAACTACGAGCATCGCGAGTACAACCCCTGGACCGCTTACGGGCAGTCCAAGACCGCGATGTCACTGTTCGCCGTGGAACTCGACCGGCGGGGTCGCTCGCACGACGTCCGCGCGTTCGCGGCGCACCCGGGCAGCATCGTGGCGACCGGCCTGAAGCAGTATCTGACGACCGAGGAACTGGTCGCCGCGGGAATGGTCAACCCGGACGGAACCCCCATCCTCGCCCCGGCGAAGCAGCTGAAGACGCCGGAGCAGGGTGCCGCGACTCCGGTCTGGTGCGCGACCAGTCCGCAACTCGAGGGTCTTGGCGGGGTCTACTGCGAGAACTGCGATGTCGCGAACATCGCGGACTCGGGCGCGGACGTCGTCGGACTCGACGAATTCGCCGATCTCGACGGTGTGATGTCGTATGCCGTCGATCCCGGCGAGGCTCGCCGTCTGTGGGATCTCAGCGAGAACCTGACCGGCGTCTCGTTCCTCTAGCCTCAGGCTTTCACGAAGCGGGCTGACCGACGGGTGGCCCGAGAAGCAGAAAGTGCCTCTGACCCGAATCCGCAGGTAGTGGCGGACTCGTGGGTCGTCAGCGGTCAACTTGCTTAATTCAGGGTGTTATTGGGTTCTCGACTTTCGACGTTTTCGTGGATCGTCGTTGTGGTCGCTCAGGTGGGGGCGCGGTCACCGACCTGGCCTCCGGCCTCACCGCCGGTCTCTGAGAGCTGGCAGTGGCCACCGAGCCCCGGAACCCCATCGGTTCCGGGGCTCGGTGCCGACCGCTGACAGGTGAGCGAAGAGTTCCGTGCAGTTCCGTCAACAGGCGCTTTCCAAGCTGCAGTCGCCCGAACAACCCGGTCGACCCGCTGTACTCCCCGCGCGAGCCCGCCGCGAGCACGCGCCGGCCGAAGGGCCACGTGACGCTCGAGAACATCACCTTCGGCTAAAGCCCGCTCGACAAGCCGCTGCTCACCGGCTTCTCACTGGCGGTGGGCCCGGGACAGCAGGTGGCTCTCGTCGGCGGTTCGGGCAGCGGCAAGTCGACGGTCTCGAGGCTCATCTCGGGGCTCTACAGCCCCCTCGACGACGTGTCGCTGACCGTGCGGCCGGGTGAGTTCGTCGCGATCGTGGGGCCCAGCGGGTGCGGCAAGTCGACGCTTCTGAGGATGCTCATCGGCTTCGACCGGCCGCTGTCGGGCAGCGTC
The DNA here is from genome assembly GCF_042803195.1 of Streptomyces sp. NPDC057428. Lineage (NCBI taxonomy): Bacteria > Bacillati > Actinomycetota > Actinomycetes > Kitasatosporales > Streptomycetaceae > Streptomyces > Streptomyces sp. NPDC057428. The sequence goes on along the minus strand of NZ_JBHVCT010000004.1, from coordinate 74,295 downwards.
CTGTACGACGGTCAGGACCTCGCCTCCCTGGACCAGGCGGCCGTACGGCGTCAGTGTGGGGTCGTCCTGCAGAACGCCCAGCCGTTGTCGGGGTCGATCCTCGACTGCATCTGCGGCGCTGAGGTCTTCACGCCGGAGGAGGCGTGGGAGGCCGCGGCGATGGCGGGCCTCGCCGAGGACATCAAGCGCATGCCGATGGGACTGCACACGATGATCGCCGGCGGCGGGGCGATCTCCGGCGGGCAGCGCCAGCGGCTGATGATCGCGCAGGCCCTGGTCAGGCGCCCCCGCATCCTGTTCTTCGACGAGGCGACAAGCGCGCTGGACAACGAGACCCAGCGGACGGTGATCGAGAGCACCAAGTCCCTGCGGGCCACCCGGGTCGTGATCGCGCACCGGCTGTCCACGGTGCTGGACGCCGACCGCGTGATCGTCATGGCGGACGGCCGTGTGGTCCAGCAGGGGCCGCCCGCCGACCTCCTCGCGGACACCGGCGGGATGCTCCACGAGCTGGTGCGACGCCAGATGGCCTGAGAGGAGCCTTCGTCCGGATCGGGCCGGGCTCACGGCCCGATCCGGACGGACGGCTTCAGTTCTTCTGGCCGCCGGGCCTCGGAACCTCCGCGGCGTCGCGGACGCTGTCGTGCGCCGCGGCCTCCACGGCCTCGGCGGTGATGCCGAACTCCTCGTACAGCCGCTGGTAGTCGGCCGAGGCCCCGTAGTGCTCCAGGCTCACGATCCGGCCGGCGTCGCCGACCACTTCGCGCCAGCCCTGGCCGACCGCAGCCTCGACGCTCACACGGGCGCGTACCGTGGGCGGCAGCACCTCGTCCTGGTAGGACTGCGGCTGCTCGGCGAACCACTCGCGGCAGGGCATCGAGACCACGCGCACGGCCAGCCCCTCCTCGGTCAGACGGATGCGTGCGGCCAGCGCGATCTCGACCTCGGAACCCGTCGCCACCAGGATGACGTCGGGTGTGGCCTCGGAGGAATCGGCGAGGACGTAGGCACCGCGCGCCGCTCCTTCGGCTGGTGCGTGGGCGCCGTCCCCACGGTCGAGCACGGGCAGGTTCTGCCGGGTCAGCACGAGACCGGCGGGGCGGTCGGTGTGCTCCAGGATCGTCCGCCAGCAGACGGTGGTCTCGTTGGCGTCGCCCGGGCGTACGACGTCGAGGCCGGGGATCGCGCGCAGGGCGGCGAGGTGTTCGACGGGCTGGTGGGTGGGACCGTCCTCGCCGAGCCCGATCGAGTCGTGCGTCCACACGTAGGTGACGGGGAGCTCCATCAGGGCGCCCAGCCGGACCGCGGGACGCATGTAGTCACTGAAGGTGAGGAACGTGCCGCCGTACGGGCGGGTCAGGCTCTGCAGCCCGATGCCGTTGAGGACGGCGCCCATCGCGTGCTCCCGGATACCGAAGTGCAGGGTGCGCCCGTAGGGGCCGCCGGCGAACTCGGAGGTCTGCCGGTCGGACGGGATGAAGGAGGGTTCGCCGTCCATGGTGGTGTTGTTGCTGCCCGCGAGGTCCGCCGAGCCGCCCCACAGCTCGGGGAGGACCGGTGCGAGGGCGGTCAGTACCTCGCCGGAAGCCTTGCGTGTGGCCATGCCCTTCGGGTCCGCGGGGAACACCGGCAGCGCGTCCGTCCAGCCGTCCGGCAGTTCCTGCGCCCGCAGCCGGTCCAGGAGGGCCGCCCGCCCGCTGTTCGCGCCGCGCCATGCCTCGTAGGTCTTCTGCCAGTCCGCCTTGGCCGCCCGGCCCCGCTCCCTCACCGCACGGGTGTGGGTGAGGACCTCGTCCTCGATGGGAAAGTACTCGTCGGGGTCGAAGCCGAGGAGCCGCTTGGTGCCGGCGACCTCGTCGTCCCCCAGGGCCGCGCCGTGCGCCTTGCCCGTGTTCCGCTTCGTAGGGGCCGGCCATCCGATGATGGTGCGCAGCATGATGAGGGAGGGACGCGAGCGTTCCGCCTTGGCCGCCTCGATCGCGGCGAGCAGGGCGTCGACGTCCTCGACGTAGTCGCCCGTGCGCGTCCAGTCCACCGTCTGCACGTGCCAGCCGTAGGCGGCGTAGCGTGCCGGGACGTCCTCGCTGAAGGAGATGTCGGTGTCGTCCTCGATGGAGATGTGGTTGGAGTCGTAGAACACCACGAGGTTGCCAAGCTGCTGGTGGCCGGCGAGCGACGACGCCTCCGAGGCGACGCCCTCCATCATGTCGCCGTCGGACGCGAGTACGTACACGTGGTGGTCGAACGGACTGGCTCCGGGAGCGGCGTCGGGGTCGAGCAGTCCCCGCTCCCTGCGTGCGGCCATGGCCATCCCCACGCTCGCACCGAGCCCCTGGCCGAGCGGTCCGGTGGTGATCTCGACACCCCGGGTGTGCCGGTACTCCGGGTGGCCGGGGGTCGCCGATCCCCAGGTGCGCAGGGACTTCAGGTCCTCCATCTCCAGGCCGTAGCCGGCCAGGTAGAGCTGGATGTAGAGCGTCAGGCTCGTGTGACCGCAGGAGAGGACGAAACGGTCCCTGCCCAGCCACTGGTCGTCCTCCGGGTCGTGGCGCATGACCTGCTGGAACAGCAGGTAGGCGAGGGGCGCCAGGCTCATCGCCGTACCGGGGTGGCCGTTGCCCGTCTTCTGGACGGCGTCGGCGGCCAGGACTCTGACGGTGTCCACCGCCCTCACGTCCACGTCGCTCCAGCCCGCCCGTTCCGCCACGGGACGAGCGAGCCCGGGGTCGCGGGTGCTGCCGGAAGAGGATCGCTCGGGCGCCATGGGTTGTCTCCCTCGGATGTCGCTTCTCGGTACGACGGGGCCGTTCGGTGCGGCTCGCCACCCTTCGCATCCTCTGTTCCCGCGTCGCCCCCCGCACCCGGAGCGTGTCCGGGCGGAGAACGTCGCACGGGTGGCGACGACGCGTTCCCGTCGCCCGGTCGCCTACCCGCGGGAGCGCCGGGCAGGCACGTGAGGCCGTACGCGTTCGAGGGCATGGTCCGCGGAACGCGTGGGGCCGCCCGGCGGCTGCCCCAGGGTCATGGCCGACCCCACCCGGACGCTGCGGATCGGCTCCGGAACGTCTCCCGAGCGGCGGAACGGGCGGGGCGGATGAATGATGGGCAGACGGTGCGGCCCACGCGTGCCGGCCGGGTCCGGTCCCGGCGGGAACGGGCTCCGCTCCGTGACGCACCCGGAACCGGCCGGGGAACGTCGATTCCTGACACGTAGGGGCAGGTCATGAGGGACGAGGACGGACTGCTGGAGCTCGGGCTCATGCGCACCGTCTTCGACAGCCTGGGTGCGGGTGTGCTGGTCGTCGACACCAGCGGTCTCCTCACGGCGTCCAACCCCCGGGCACAGCAGATACTCGGCCGTTCGAGGGACCAGTTGCTCGGCCACGACATGCACGGCCTGCTGCACCGGCGGAAGGACGGGAGCACCTTCCCTCGCGGCGAGTGCGCCATGCTCGGCGTACTGGAGAGCGGCCGGCCGGACGAGGGCAGCGACGAACTGTTCCTTCGCGGGGACGGCAGTCTCGTCCCGGTCATCTGGGCCGCGACTCCGCTGCGGCACGAAGGGCGCCTGAAGGGCGTGGTGATCGTCTTCCACGACTCCAGCCTGCACCGCGACGCGGCCGAGCAGACCGCGGCCCACCTCGCGGCTCTGGAGGGACTCACCGCAAGGCTGACGATGGTGGCGGAGGTCTCCACCGTCCTCATCTCCACCACGGACACCACCGAGATGCTCAACAGACTGGCGGGGCTGCTCGTGCCGGAGATGGGCGACTGGGCGGTCGTCGACGTGCGCACGCCCGGCGAGAAGGACGGGATGCGGCGCGTCGCCGTCCGCAGCATGGACGATCCCGGGGCGGCCGAAGCGCTCACGGGCCCACTACCGCCGCTGACCGAGTCGTCGGGCTCGGCCGGCATCCAGGCACTTCGGGGCTTCCGTCCGGTCGTGCTGGACCAGGCAGCTCTCGCGCAGCCGCCGGACACGCCGCTCGCGGCCGCCCACCGGCGGCTGTTCGACCGTCTGGGCGGAACCTGCGGCGTCGTGGTGCCCCTGCACACGCGGCGGCGCGTCTTCGGCGCCCTGACCGTGGCGCGCTCGGCCGCCGGCTCGGCCTACACCGAGGCCGAGCTGTTCCTGCTGGCCGACGTCGGGCGGCGCGCCGGGCTCGTGATGGAAGCGGCGGAACTGTTCGAGCAGCAGCGCCATGTGGCGGAGACCATGCAGCGGCAGCTGCTCACGCCTCTTCCCCAGGTCGACCACCTGTGTCTGGCGGCCCGCTACCGTCCCGCGGAGAGCGCCGCGGAGATCGGCGGGGACTGGTACGACTGCTTCCTCCTGGGCGACGGGGTCCTGACGATGGTCATCGGTGACGTCGTCGGCCACGACCTCAAGGCCGCCGCCCACATGGCCGAGGTGCGCAACATGCTCCGCGCCCTGGCGTGGGACCGCGCGCATCCTCCGAGCCTGATCATGGGACGGCTCGACGAGGCGATGACGCACACCAGCGACGCACCCATGGCCACCTGCGTCCTGGGCCGTATCGAAGGTCCGGAAGGAGGACCCTGGCACTTCAACTGGGTCAACGCCGGCCATCCCCCGCCCCTGCTGATCACGGCGGACGGGCACACCAGCTTCCTGGAGCAGGGGCACGGCCCGCTCCTGGGCCTCAGTTCGGCCCTGCACCTGGGTCTGGGATGGCCGGACGCGCGCGCCGAGCTCCCGGCCGGGTCGACCCTGCTGCTCTACACCGACGGTCTCGTGGAGAGCCGCAGCCGCGACATCGAGACCGGGCTCGCCGCCCTGCGCCGCCATGCCTCGGCCCTGGTCGGCCTCGACGTCGAGGAGTTCCTCGACGAACTGCTCACCCGCATCGACCCGAGCGGCGACGACGTGGCGCTGCTGGTCCTCCGCGTGCCGGAAGCGGGGGTCGGCGCGGGCCCCGGCCAGGCTCCGCCGCAGCGGGCGCACAGCCCGGCGGCGTCCACCCGCGGCGCGCCCGGCTCGCCTGTCGAGGACTCTCCCGTGCGGGACACCTCCGAACCGGCGTGAGGCCCCGGAAGTACGGGTACGCCTGTCACACGGGCATCCCCGGGGCACTCAGTGCGCGCCGCGCGCTGCCTGGTCGAGCAGTCGCTGGATGCGCAGGCCGTGAGCCGCGTCGATGCCCGTGCCCACCCCGGTGCGTACGGCGGTGGCGAACTCCCGGCGGAGCACGGGCCAGCACTCCTCGTGGTCGATCCCCGCAGTGTCGTAGACCAACTCCTCTCCGGGGCCGAAGAGTTCGACGCGGGTCCGTGCATGGGGAAGCCTCACGCCGCCGGACAGGGATGCCTGGCTGACCGCCCCGTTCTCGTGTTCGCAGGTGAGCTCGACCCAGCGGCGTGGATCCCCTGCGGAGCGGACGGAGACGATGGGTCCGACCGCGGTGTCGAGGATGTCCAGGAGGTGCGGGCCGAGGTCGAGCAGCGCGCCGTGCTCCAGGCGCCAGGACGTGGCGAACTCCCCTCCGAGGAAGGCTCCGTGCAGATAGCAGGAACGCGCGCCGGTCACCTCGCGCGTGGCCGCCTCGGCGAGGAAGGCGCGGGTGACCGGGTGGTACCGCTTCGTGAGGACGAGCTGGGAGACCACCCCGTGCTCGCCGACGGCGTCCGCGACGGCGCGTGCCGAGTCGAGGTCGGCCCCGAGCGGCTTCTCCAGCAGCAGGGCCCGCCCCGCGGCAGCCGCACGCGGCGCGAGGGCGGCCTGGACGGCGGGCGGCACGGCGAACGCCACGGCCTCGCAGGTGTCGAGGAGTTCCTCGAAGGAGCCGGCGACCGGGGCCCCGTAGGGCTCGGCCACCTCGGCGGCCGCCTCGCGGCGGCGGGCCCAGACCCCTGCGAGCACCGTCTCGGGGCCGGTCGCGAGCGTGCGGGCGTGCATGGTGCGCGCCCATGGGCCGGCGCCCACGAGGCCGACGCGGACCGGCTCGTGGGACCAGGTGTGCGTGAGGGGGGTGGTGCTGGACATGGTGCTCTCCGTCGGTTCTGCGGGGGATGGGGTGCGGCCGGTCACCGGTGGCGCCGGTCACGGCCGTGGTAGACCCGCGGTCCGCACCGGTGGTGGCCTCGTGCTGCGGCCTCAGGCACCGGCCCGCGCGAGAGCCGCGAGCCGGGCGTCGGCGCGGTCGGGGGCGTAGAGATGGTCGATGACCATGCGGGCCGCTCCGGCCAGGGCCGCGCGGTCGCCCAGTTCCGAGGTGACGACCTGCAGGTGTGCGGTGGTGCGTGGCATCGCGCGCTGGTAGATGAGTTCGCGTACGCCGGTGAGGAACGGGGTGCTCGCCAGGTCTCCGCTCAGCATCAGCACCCCGGGGTTGAGCAGGGTGACGACGGTGACCAGCACCTCGCCGACGCGCTGTCCCGCTTCGCGGGCGAGCCGGACGGCATCGGGCTGACCCGCGGCGAGATGGTCGCGTACATCGGATCCCGACGCGGTGGGTACTCCCGCCGCGGTGAGCTGCCCCGCGATGGACCGGCCGCTGGCGACCGCCGCGAGGCAGCCGTAGGAACCGCACATGCACAGGGCGTCGGGGCGGTCGTGCAGCCGGATGTGCCCGATGTCGCCGGCTCCGCCGTCGATGCCCCGGTAGACCTCACCGCCCACGACCACGCCGGCACCGATCCCGGTCGACGCCTTGACGAGGACGAAGGCGCTGCAGTCCGGGTGACCCGCACGCTGTTCGGCCAGGGCCATCAGGTTGGCGTCGTTGTCGACGAACACCGGCAGCGGCCCTCCTGCGGGCATCCGGCCGACGTGCTCGGTCCAGGCGTCGCGCAGGCGCTCCCGTACCGGGAAGCGGTCCCATCCGGGCATGATCGGCGGCTGCACGATCTGGGCGGACTCCCAGTCGACCGGTCCCGGCACGGAGAGTCCGATGCCGCAGACCCGGTCGGGTCCGAAGCCCGCCTCGGCGAGCAGCGGGCCGAACCAACGCGCGAGTTGGTCCAGGGCGCGGTCGGGGCCGTCCGCGATGACGAGGGTGCCGGTGTGCTCGGCCAGGACCGTGCCCGCGAGGTCGAGCAGGGCGACCCGGGCGTGCCGGGTCTCCAGGTCCGCGACGAGCACCACCGCGTGCGTGGGGTCGAACTCCAGCCGGGCGGAGGGCCGCCCACCGGTGGAGGTTCTCGCCTGTGCCCGTGCCGTGCCTGCGCCGGTGGCCTCCCGGCCGTCGTCCCGGCGTCAGCCCTTGTCGGCCGGTACGTACGCCTGGCGGCCGACTACCGGGACAGCGGCTACGCGGACGTGCGGGGCACGCACTCCTTCGCCGTCGAGGACCCCTGCGTCAACGCGCTCCTGATCGTCTCGGAGCACGCGCTCGCCCGGATCGCCGCCGAGACCGGGGCGGACCCCGCTCCCCACGAGGCACGAGCCGCCCGTCTCACCGCTGCGCTGGTGGAGCGGCTCTGGTCGCCCGCCGACGGCATGTTCCTCTGCCGGGACCTGGTCGGCGGCGAACTGATCGCCGAGCGCAGCGTCGCCGGGCTAGTCCCGCTCATCGTCCCCGGACTCCCCCAGGACATCGTGGACGCCCTGCTCAGCACGGCAACGGGCAGCGGCTTCCGCCTCGGCGACGTCCCGATGGCACCCTCGTACGACTTCGAGGGGCACGCCTTCGATCCCTCCCGCTACTGGCGCGGACCCGCCTGGTTCAACACCAACTGGCTGCTGGAGCGCGGGCTGAGGCAGTACGGGCGCACGCGCGCGGCCGACGCGCTGCGCGGGGCCATGCTCGGTGCGGCGGGTGCCAGCTCCTTCGCCGAGTACGTGGACCCGGTCACCGCGGAGGCGCGCGGCACCCGGGCGTTCGGCTGGACGGCGGCCCTGACCCTTGACCTGCTCGCCGCGTCCGGCCCGGCGGGCGAAGGCGCCACCTCCCACACGTCGAACGGAGCACTCTCGTGAACGGAACGGCGGACACCACTCTGGTCCACGCGGGCACCTTCGCCGTCCTCGGAGCCGACGGCGGCCTCAGCGGCCGCGGCGGCACCTCCCCGGACGGCCTTTTCCACCGTGACGCCCGGCACCTGAGCCGCTGGACCCTGACCGTCGACGGCACCGAGCCCACGGTGCTGGTGCCGTCCGGCGGCGAGGCCTCCTCCCGCTGCGTACTCACACCGCCCGGCACCCGGGACGAACCCGCCGCGACACCGTGTTCCGTGAACAGGCCCTCTCCGCAGGCGTGCTGACGGAACGTCTGCGACTGGTCAACAACCGCCCCGCTCCCGTCACCGCGGTCGTCTCGCTGACCGCGGACGCCGACTTCGCCGACCAGTTCGAGCTGCGGTCCGACAGGCGCAGCTACGACAAGGACGGTGCGCGGCGCACGGCGAGCGGCCTCCCGGACGGCGTCGCCTTCGGCTACGAGCGCGGCGGGTGGAGTTCACGCACGACGGTGTCCGCCTCGCCCGCCCCGGCTTCCGTACGGCCGGTCGACGAGGAGCCCACCGCCCACCGGCTGGAGTGGCGTCCCGAGCTGCCCGCCCAAGGCACCGCCGAGATCCTGCTCACCGTCACCGCGCACGCGCACGGCGCGCCCGCGCCGGCCGCCGTCCGCACACCGGCCGAAGCGGTCGCCGAACAGGCAGCGGACTCGCAGGTGTTCACGGGTTCTCCACTGCCGATGCCACCTGACGCGCCCGCGGGCCTGGCCGCCGCGTGCGACCGTGGACTGCGCGATCTGGCCGCTCTGCGGGTGCCGGCCACGGGGCCGGACGGCGAGGACGTGCGGGTCCCCGCGGCAGGCATCCCCTGGTTCCTCACGCTCTTCGGCCGGGACTCGCTCTTCACCTCGCTCTTCGCTCTGTCCTACCGGCCCGAACTGGCCGAGGGGACCCTGCTCGCACTCGCGGCGACGCAGGGCACCGGCTACGACGCCGGCCGGGGTGAACAGCCGGGGCGTATCGTCCACGAGATCAGGCACGGCGAACTGGCGCACTTCCGCCAGGTGCCCTACGGCCGTTACTACGGCTCGGTGGACGCGACCCCGCTCTTCCTGGTGCTGCTGGACAGCTACACCCGAACGACCGGTGACACGGCTCTCGCGACCCGGCTCGAGAGCGGGGCGCGGGCGGCAGTGAACTGGATGTTCCAGGACGGCGGCCTGGACAACAGCGGCTATCTGGTCTATTCACCGGACCCCCAGGGCCTGGTGAACCAGAACTGGAAGGACTCCGAGGGAGCCATCTGCTTCCTGGACGGCACCCAGGCCGAGGGTCCGATCGCCGTAGCGGAGGCACAGGGCTATGCCTACGACGCGCTGGTGCGCACCGCGCGGCTGGCACGGTGGCTGTGGGACGACGCACCGTACGCCGACCGGCTCGAAGAGGCCGCCGCGGACCTGCGGGCACGGTTTCTGCGGGACTTCTGGATGTCCGGGCCCGGCTTTCCCGCGCTCGCGCTGGACGGCGAAGGCCGGCAGGTCGACTCGCTGGCATCGGACGCCGGTCACCTGCTGTGGTCCGGCATCCTCGACGAACAGCACGCCCGGCGGGTCGGACAGCGACTCCTGGAGCCCGACTTCTTCTCGGGCTGGGCCATCCGCACGCTGGCCTCCGGCCAGCCCGGCTACCACCCGCTGTCCTACCACCGGGGCACCTCCTGGCCGCACGACAACGCGGTCATCGTGCTCGGCCTGGCACGCTGCGGCCTGAAGGACGAGGCGCGCACGGTCGCTCTCGGCCTCCTGGACGCCTCGGCGCACCACGGGCACAGGCTGCCCGAGGTGATGGCAGGTTATGCGCGGGCGCAGCACCCGCGTCCGGTCCCGTATCCCCACTCCTGCTCTCCGCAGGCCTGGGCCGCGGCGACCCCCCTGGCCCTCCTCACAGCATTGCGGGAGGGGGACGGCGACCCGTCGTAACCCTGCCCGGCGGGTACTTCGCCGGCCGGGAGGGCGGGACCGGCTCCCCGCCGTCACCACCGCGCACCGGATGCGCCGCACCCCCGGCCGGCACGCTCGACGGCGTGCCGGCCGGGGGCCGGGTCGTGCACGGCCCGGAGGCCGGAGCTACTTCCGGGCTGCCGCCTTCGCGGCGCTGCCGTTGATGACGAACTGCGATCCCGGTTCGACCACGACGTCCCCGTCGGCCGAGCCGGTGATCGTCACGTCGCTCAGGGTCGCACTGCCCCGCGCTCCTCCATGGGCCAGGATCCCGGACCCGTTGACGGAGTTGTCGATCCGTACCCGCTGGATCTGCGCTCCGGGTACGGAGCCGCCGCCGGACTTGAACTGGATCCCGTCGTAGGTCGAGTCATGGATGTCGGTGTCGCGGATCGTGACGCCGGGGATGTCCTGACCGGCGGCGAACAGTGTGATGGCATCGAATTCCTGGGCCTCGCCCCAGAAGGCCCCGCCCGTACGGTGGAGGGCGTTGTTGGCGATCAGCGTCTGACCGGAGAAGGGCAGCGGGTCATGGTCGGTCGCCAGCATGATTCCGGGGTAGTTCATGGTGTCGGAGATGATGTTGTTCTCGATCGTGTTGCCGTAACCCCCGTAAACCGCTATGCCGTTGGCGCGCCACGGCAACTGGATCGTGTTGTTGCGGAAGTGGTTGTCGTGACCGATGTCCACCGACGGGTTCTTGACGTACTTGCTCGACCACACCGCCAGCGAGTCGTCACCGGTGTTCCTGAACGAGGAGTTGAAGACAGTCGAGTTGCGCGTGCCGTTGGCGAAGTTGATTCCGTCCGCGTACGTGTCGCGGATCCTCATGCCCGTGAACTCGATGCCGTCGCCGGGGCCCCAGAGGTCCGGGATGTTGTCGTAGTCGCGGCCGACCCACACCCCGACGTTCGCGTGCTCCAGCCACACGTTGGTGATCTTGGTGCCGTCACCGAAGCGGCCGTTCAGCCCCACACCGCCCTCGGCGTTGCCGTCGCCGCCCCGGATGGTGCCCGATCCGAAGATGGCCAGGTCCGAGATCTTGGTGTTGTCGTCGATGTCGAAGCCGAAGTTGCCCTCGTGCGGGTGGTTGATGCCGCCCGCGTTCTGGGGCTGGGTGAGGGTGTACAGCTGCGAGTGCCACATGCCCGCGCCCCGGATCGTGACGTCCCTGATGCCGACCTGGTTGAACTGCCCTCGGTTCAAGGGGTCGTCGGTGAGGATCTTCTGCTCCTGCCTCCACTGCCCCGGCGGGATCCACACACAGCCGATGTCACCGTTCTGGTCGGCCGTCACCGCCCGCTGAATGGCGTCGGTGTCGTCGATCCCGTCGTTCGGAACAGCGCCGTAGGTGGTGATAGACGTGCATCCGGCCGGCTGGGAGGCCGCCGGGGCCACCTGCTCCAGGTCGACGAGGTCGATGATGTAGAAGGACGCGGTGTCACCGGCGTCACGCTGGAGGCGGAACTTCGTGCCCGCCGGATAGGTCTGGCTGAGCAGGGCGTTGGACTCGTCGAACAGTCTCCGGGCGTCCGCCTGCGGCTGGTTGGTCAGCCCCTCCGGGCGGTGGCGTTCAGCCGCACGGACTGGCGGCCGGAGGACTCGGTGGCGAAGTTGGTGTGCCCGAAGGTGCGCTCCTGGTCGGACTTCAGCAGCGTGCCCTGGTAGGTGCCCTGCTCCGCCTCGTACTCGGTGTAGGGCACGGCGGCGCCGCGCCCCACCACGACGGCACGCGAGAAGACGTTGTTGTTCTCGTTCGTCTCGGCCACGACACCGGTGGCGTCGGCGGTGGCCGTGAGGTTGGCCCCACCGCTCTTCGCGGTCCAGCTACCGCTGATCGGCACCGTGACGGTGCCCCCGGCGGGTACGGCTCCCGTAGCGCCGTTCAGCGTGGCGCCTTCCACCAGGAGGCGGGTGACCGTGGAGGCACTGACGGCGGCGGTACCACGGTTGTGCACGGAGACGGTGAAGGTGACCGCGGCGCCCACTGCGGGGTTCGACGGGCTCGACGTGATGCCCACTACCTCCAGGTCGGGGCCGGGGCTCTGGCCGACGACCAGCTTGGACGAGGCGGTGCGGCTGTTGTTGCTGTTGTCCTGCTCGGCGATCGTGTCACCGGGGTCGACCGCCGCCGAGACGGTGTACGAGCCCATGGGCCGCTTTCCGGCGGCGACCTGGACCGTCACGGACGCCCGGCGGCGAGGGCACCCACCGGTGCGCTGCCGGCGACCACGCCCTCCAGACTGACGTCGACGGTCGTGGCGGCGGCCGCCGCAGTGCCCGTGTTGCGCACGGTCGCGCTCACGGTGACGTCATCCTTCTCGGACGGCGACGCCGGGGACCACGTCAGCGCGGCGACGGTCAGGTCGGGGTTGGGCGCCGCGGTCCCGACGACCTGGATCTCGGCGACCTGCGCACCGGGCGCGCCGGTGTTGGCGAAGAACTTCAGCTGGACGTCGGCGTACCGGCCGCTGACCGGGATCGTCGCCGTGTTCTGGTTGCCGGACGGGTCGAACGCGTAGTCGGCCCGGTCCTTCAGCGAGGTGAAGCCGGTCGTGGACTGGGCGCGGCCGAGCACCTGGACACTCTGCGTGCGGGTGGCCCACGCCTGGTCCGGGGAGAGCCTGACGACGACCGCCTCGATGTCGGCGTCGGCGCCGAGCTTCACGGTCAGCGTCGCGGGCCGGCCGTTCGACTCCCAGTAGGTGTCGGTCCTGTCGTCATTGGCGTTGGCGGCCAGGTAGGTCTGCGTGTACGACGAGGCCTCGATCGGCTTGTTGAGCGCCAGGTTGGATCCGTTCGCGGGCGGCGGGCCGGAGTCCTCCTCGCCGTAGACCTCCACCTGGGAGAGCTGGGCCGCGTTCCAGCCGGTGTTGGCGGTGATCTGTACGCGGATGTGGCGCACCTGCTGCGCGGTGAAGCCGACGGTCACCGTGTTGCCCGACGACGGGCTGAACGCCCGGGCGGCCGAGGCGGAGAGCGCGCTACCCAAGGACCGTGCCCACGTGGTCGGGCACTCCGAAGTGCCGGGCGACGACCACACCGATCCGGGGCCGAACTGGAACTGGACGTACTACATGCAACTGGTGGGCGGCAGCACGGGAGGCGGCAGCGTCCAGTTGACCTTCCCGTCCTACGACACCCTGCGCGCCGGCTCGTCCGGTGCCCAGGTGTCCGCCGCGCAGTCGCTCCTCAATCAGCAGGGATGCGACGCGGGCACGGTGGACGGCAGCTTCGGCTCGAAGACCACTGCGGCAGTCATCTCGTTCCAGCGGGCGCGCGGGCTCAACGCGGACGGGGTGGTGGGCGCACGCAGCTGGACCGCACTCCTCTCGGCGGTCAGCACACCTGCGCTCGGCCAGGGCAGCACGGGTTCCGCGGTCCAGCGCCTCCAGAGGGCGCTCACGGCCGCCCTCGGGCGCACCGTATCCGCGGACGGCGAATTCGGACCGGGCACCCAACAGGCGGTCCGCGACTACCAGAGCAGTCGCGCACTGGGCGTCGACGGCGCGGTCGGCCCCGCTACCTGGACGGCTCTTCAGGCCGGGCGCTGAACCACGGGGGAACGGCGGGCGGCCACGGGGCCGTTCGCCGTTCCCCCGCGTGGTCGTGAGATGCCGCTCCACGTCTGACCTATACCGTCGGCGACGGGAGCATCGACTTCGTCCAGGACGGCGCCGACGTCAGGGTGATCCCCCGCGAGCTGGGCGAACTGGCCCTGCTGCGTCGACCAACTGATGCTGGCCACACGTCTGATGGTGGCCGAGAACGCCGTGGACGACTTCTACTGCGAGGACCACGGAGGCTCGCCCGTCGGCCACGGCGGACGCCTCCTGCTGGCGCACACCGCCCTCGACCCCCTGCACACGACGGAGGAGTACCAGCCGCAATGGGAGAAGTCGCTCCACGCGGACGCACCCCGGCGTGCCTACCGCTCCGGCACGACATGGCGCGGCTGGCTGCACATGGGGTATCGCTACTGGGAGCTGCGCACCACGTCCTCCCTGGTCACGGGGATCGAGGACGCGTTCATCAACTCCTACAGGGACGGCTCCTTCCAGTACCTCCTCATCGCGGCGGACCGCGTCTGACCTGCCGCTGCGCGGTCAGGGCCCCGCCCACGCCGAACGGGCCCCGGCCGGAGGGCCGTCCGCGCGGAGCGTGCCCTCGGCATGGCCGCGCGGCGACCGCGCACCCCGCTCAGGCCGACTTCGGCGGCTTGCGCGTATCGAAGGCGAAGAGAGTGTTCCCGGCCGCGGCCACGACCACCGCACGCCCCGCAACGGTCACGCGCGGGCTCGCGCCCTGCTCGCCCGTCAGGCCGTCGGCCTGCGGATCTGTCGTCCACAGTGGTTCGCCGCCGGACGGTGACAGCGCCACCACCCGGCCGGTGGCAGAGCTGAAGTACAGTGCGCCGGCTCCCGCGACGGGACCCGACGCGCCCTCCACGCCTGTCTGCCGTGACCACCTCTTCCGGCCGGTCGCAGGGTCGAGTGCTGTGACGACACCTGTCTGCCCGCTCACGTAGACGGTGCCGCCCACCATGCCCGGCGTCCCGGCGTACGTCTCGGCCGGCCGGGCGTACGTGACCTTGCGCGAGGCCACGTCGACCCGCGCCACTCCGTCGTAGCCAGCCGCCGCCGTTCCGTCCATGTGTACCTGAAGGAGTACGAGCCTGCCGTCGGCGAAGCCCACCGGCACGGCGGGGCCGTCGACCGAGACGGGCGGGCCCAGCGTCCCCGAGGCGCGGTCGACCGTGTACAGGGTGGGACGGCGAACCTCCGCCGCGTCCAGCTCCGCATCCGTCGCGCACATCGCGAGGAGTTGTGAACCCGCCGGAACGGAAGCACACCGCATGCCCGGCGGGAAGGGTGTCGTCCAGTCGACCTCCCCGCTGTGCGCGTCCCGGGCCTCGAAGCGGGAGTTGGAACCGTCGACCGTCACGACGGCGGATCCGACCACGACGGCATCCCGGGTCCGGCCCGTGACAGCCGTCGACTGGGCGCCGGTCGGCGCGGACCACAGCTCCCGGCCGCTGTCCGCGTCGAGCGCCACCACCTCGGCGGGCGGGTCCTGCGGTGCGTCCTCGGCGGCGAAGCGGTAGCCGAGCACCGTGTCGTCGGTGGCGCCCACCAGGTGCATGCCCTGGACGGGGACGCCCGGGCTCTTCGCCGTCCACACCCGCGAGCCGTCCTGGGGCCTGACGCGGGTCGCGACAACGCCTCCGCCCCCGCAGAACAGCGCGTCGCCGCGCGCGACGCACCGCAGCTCGTCCGGGATGCCCTCGCGACCGCCCTGCACGGTCGTGCGCCATGGCTCGAAGCCGTGCGGGAGCGCGGCGCCCGGCGCCGCGGCGCTGTTGTCGCTGCCGTTCCCGCCGAAGCCGCCAGGTTTCAGGGCGGCGGCTCCTGCGCCGATCGCTGCCACCGCGACCGCGGCGGCGAGCACAGGCCGCCACCGGCGGCGCAGACGGCGGCCGAGGGACGTACCGCTACGCCCGGCATCGGAACCTGCCGGGGCAGCCGGCACCGGAGTCGCACGCGTCGCGAGGTGATGCTGGGTGACCATGTCGCGGGTGCGTCCCGCGACGACCGGGCACGCGCCGGTCCCCCCGAGATCGGAAGGCAGGTCCCGCAGCAGCACCAGGAGCTCGTCCGCCGACGGACGCCCCTCGGGTGCCTTGTCCAGGCACGCCTCGACGACTGCGCGGAGAGCCACGGGCACGGCACCGAGCGACGGCTCCTCGTGCACCACCTGATACGCCGTCATGTACGGGCTGTCCGCGTCGAAGGGCCCGTGGCCGGTCGCCGAGTACACCAGCAGCGTCCCCAGCGAGAAGACATCGGACCGCGGCCCCACACCACGCGGCGCCTGCAGCTGTTCGGGAGACATGAAGGGCGGGGTGCCGATGACTCGCCCGGTCATCGTCAGCGTCTGCTGGTCCACGGCACGCGAGATCCCGAAGTCGATGACGCGCGGGCCCTCGGGCGAGAGCACGACGTTCGAGGGCTTCAGGTCGCGGTGGACGACCCCCACCCGGTGGATGTCGCGCAGCGCCTCCGCCAGCCCGATGGCCAGCTTCCTCAGCTCCGCTCCGTCCAGCGGCCCCTTCGTGGCGATGCGCTGGGCGAGCGTGTCCCCCTCGATGTAGGTCGTCGCCATCCACGGCTGCTCGGCCTCGGGGGCGGCGTCGACCACAGCCGCGGTGAACGCGCCGCTCACCCTCCTCGCCGCCGCCACCTCCTGCCGGAAACGGATGCGGAACTCCTCGTCCCCGGCGAACTGCTGGTGGATCAGTTTGATCGCGACGGGACGTCCCGAACTCGTACGGGCCAGAAAGACCGTGCCCATGCCACCCGAGCCGAGCCGCGCTTCAAGCGGATAGCCCCCGATCTCGGCTGGATCACCCCCGCGCAGCGACACTCTTCCCGACCTCCCGTCCCCCGTGCGCTTCTGCCGCCACGGGCCTGCGTACCTGTTCTGCCCCAAACTAGCCGCAGGGCAGTACGGCGGATCGAAGCGGGTGACGAACAGGGACCCGGAGGCGGTTCCCGCGCCCCACAGGCGCAGCGCGAAACCACCGCCACAAGGCGGTACGGCAGCAACGCGCACCGCCCTGACGGCGAGGCCGGGGCAGGGGGGTGCACCCCGGATACCGGGCATGGCCGGTAGCGTGAGCGTCTGCCGCATGGAATGTCCATGTGTCCGGCCGGCCCGTGCTGGGGCTTGCGGTGGCGAGCGATAGGACCACGATGAGCGAACCGACGAAGCCCAGAGTCGAGGTTCCGGCGGGTGACGCGCCCACCGAGCTGACGATCCGGGACCTCGTGGTCGGGGACGGACCCGAGGCGCAGCCGGGCAGGGTCATCCAGGTTCACTACGTGGGGGTCACGTTCGCGTCCGGAAGCGAGTTCGACTCCTCCTGGGAGCGGGACCAGCCGTTCAAGTTCGCCGTGGGTGGCGGCAAGGCCATCAAGGGCTGGGACCGGGGAGTGAGGGGAATGAAGGTCGGGGGCCGACGCGAGATCATCGTTCCCCCGCGTCTCGGTTACGGCAAGCAGTCACCCTCTTCTCTGATCCCGGCGAACTCGACGCTGATCTTCGTCGTGGACCTGCTCACGGTCGTGGGCGGGCCTGCCGGAGCGAGGCCCGGCTCGGCCGGCTCGGTCTGAACGACGGGCGAGCGTGGGGCGGGACACCCCGAGGGCGCCACGTTGGGACGGCTGCACCCCTCGGCCTCCGAAGGGATGCGGCTTCCTCGCCGGTTGTCCCATCCTCGACGATCACGGCTCGCTTGGACACCACGGTCAAACGGCGTTGGGGAGTTACGGGAGGGGCGGGAGCGTCGACGGCTTCGCCGTGCCCTGAACGTAGTCGAAGTTGGACGTGAGCGTGCCGAACAGCACCTGAAGGAAGGACACATATGGCTCGCCCTTACACCCCCCGGCCGAAACAGTTCGTCTTCGCTGCCGGTGATGGCAAAGGTCAGCAGGTCTCGGTAAACGACCCTCAGGAAGCGTACGTAGCATTCTCCGCGTTCTTCCGGAATCGAGACTCCGATACCTGCACGATCGAAGACGAATCGGCGGGCCAAAGTTTGGTTCTCATGCCCGGTCAAGGCGTGATCGCCCGGATCGAGGTGGCGGACCGCCGCCGCTTCGAATACCTCAAGGTCGACAGGGCCAATCGCTACCTCCCGAGCGCGATGCTGTTCTTCGAGAACGGATATGCCGGCCTCGACCACTTCGGCCAGTGGTTCTCGGACCTCGCGGACCTCGACGCGTCTCCAGAGACTCGCGGTGCCACCCGCGCCGCCACGATCACGACCGAAGCTGCGGCAATCGTAGAAGTCGCCCGGATCTGGGCCAATTCAGGGATCGTGGACCCGAGCAACCAGTACTACGTCTTCTTCAACTCCCATGATGTCGCCGAGGACCGAGCCGAACGAGCCGAACTGCTCAAGTTGATCGAGTTCCTCGGTATCGAACGGGTCGACCCCCCGGCCGAGGCCGCCGATGGCGAAGTCTGGGTGGGCACGGACATGCGTCTCGACGTCGAATTCGAACGGTGGTCTTGAACAGATGGCTCGGGACAGGGCTGCAACATGGCCGTGATGCTCGCCGCGGCCCTTGGCCTGATCTTGCATGACGGTCCGTCGGTTCACCCGGCCAGGTCGGATGCAGCAGTCTCGGCCACACCCGGACGAGGCGAACCCAACCCTCCACCGATTCACAAGCTGCCATTCCGTTGACATCGTAAACGTGGTGCGCATACCTTCCCCTGAGGGGCTAAGGTGTACGCTCCGTGCAAGACGTACCCGTCTTGCACATGACGGGTGGAACGGGGGCAGGCAAGTGAGCCTGGAAACGGTTGACCAACGGTTCCGGATCACGGGGGTCGTGGGCCGCGGGAACATGGGTGAGGTGCACCGGGCGGAGGATCTCCGGGCCGCCCAGGACTCCCCGCACCGCGAGGTCGCCGTCAAGACCGTGCTGCGCAGCCGGACCGGAGTCGCCGTCGACGCCTCGGGGTCCGGCAAGGAGATCGACCGTTTCCGCCGCGAGGTGCGCATCATGCGCATGCTCTCCCAGGGACATCCGAACCTCACTCTGCTAATCGACGGCGGCGTCGACGGGACGCCGGGCGGCAGCGGTCTGCCCTACCTGGCCATGGAACTCCTGGACGGTCATCCGCTGGCGGACCTCATCGACGAGGAACCCCAGTTGCCGGTCTCGTGGGCCGCCGCCGTCGGCGCGCAGATCGCCGCGGCGCTCACCGCCGCGCACACGGCCGGAGTGGTCCACCGCGACCTGAAGCCGGCCAACGTGATGCTGACCGGTGACGGCACCGTCAAGGTCCTCGACTTCGGTATGGGCTCGATCGTCGACGATCCCGACCAGACGCGGCTGACCAGTACGGGCGTCAGCGTCGGCACGGCCCGCTACATGGCCCCCGAGCAGTTCCGGGCCGAGCCCGTCTCCGCCCTCGCCGACCTCTACGCGCTCGGCTGCATCCTGTACGAACTGCTGATCGGGCGGCCGCCGTTCTCCGCCAGGACGCCCTTCGAGCTCTCCGAGCAGCACCAGCACGAAGCGCCGCCTCAACTGACCCTGGTGCGCCCGGACCTGCCCGCCGAGCTGGTCCGGCTCGTCGACCGCCTCCTGGAGAAGGACGCCGACCTGCGGCCCGAGAACGCCGCCCAGGTCCACGACGCCCTGGTCCCGCTCGCGCTCGCGCCGGACGACACCGCTGCCCTGCTGGCTCCGCACTGGCGGGTGATGGACCCGGTGGCGCGGCTGCGTTCCCTGCTCCCCGAGCGCACCCCTGCCGCGCCCGTGCCCGTGCCGCGCAGGGAGCCGCGCCTGCCCGAGACGATGGACGTCTTCGGCATCCACGCCGATCTGATCAAGGAGTACGAGGAGTTCACCAAGAGCGCGACGGTGATCCGGGACGCCCGTATCGACGGTTTCGTCGCCGGCGACCTGGCGGACAAATCGCAGTGGCCCGACCCGTGGCTGTCGCTGAACCCCTTCTTCGCCGACGGCGGCCAGGTCACTGACCTGGTGCGGGACGGCATGCTGCACCCCAGGTGTGCGGAGATCTTCCAGGCGGGCAAGAAGGAGAGTTCGCGGCGCCCGGACGGCCGGCCGCTGACCTTCCACCTCCACCAGCGGCAGGCGATCGAGGCCGCGCAGGCCGGCGACTCCTACGTCCTGACCACGGGCACGGGCTCCGGCAAGTCCCTGGCCTACATCGTCCCGATCGTGGACCGCGTCCTGAGGGAACGTCAGGCCGCCGGGCCGGCCGCGCAGAACCGGGTCCGCGCGATCGTGGTCTACCCGATGAACGCCCTGGCCAACTCACAGCTCGGGGAGCTGGAGAAGTATCTGCGCCACGGCTTCGGGGCGGGGCACGAGCCGGTCACCTTCGCCCGTTACACGGGCCAGGAGTCCGACGAGCAGCGCCGGGAGCTGCGCAGGAACCCTCCGGACATCCTGCTGACGAACTACGTGATGCTGGAGCTGATGCTGACCCGGCCGGACGACCGGTCCAGCCTGATCCGGATGGCCGAGGGGCTGCAGTTCCTCGTCTTCGACGAGTTGCACACCTACCGGGGCAGGCAGGGCGCGGACGTGGCGTTCCTGATCCGCCGGGTCCGTGAGGCCTGCCGGGCCTCGGCGACCCTGCAGTGCATCGGTACCTCGGCGACCATGTCCACCGAGGGCTCCTGGGAGGACCAGCGGCGGGAGGTGGCCAGGGTCGCCGGCCGGCTGTTCGGTACGACCGTCCTGCCGAAGCGGGTCATCGGCGAGACTCTCGTCCGGGCGACCGACGAGGCCCCGGTGACGGTGCCCGCCGAGCGGCTGCGGGTGCCGGCGGCGCCCCGCTCGTACAAGGCTCTGACGCAGGACTCGCTGGCCCGCTGGGTGGAGTCCCGGTTCGGGCTGGAGCGCGAGGAGGGGACGGGGAGGTACCGGCGCTGTGCCCCGGGCACCCTGGAGGCGGCGGCCACCGAGCTGGCCGACGCCTCGGGTGTGGCCGAGGAGAGCGTGCGCGAGGCGATCCGCACCACCCTGGAGGCGGGTGCGCAGGCGAAGCACCCGGTGACGGAGCGCCCGCTGTTCGCCTTCCGGCTGCACCAGTTCCTCTCCAAGGGCGACACCGTCTACACGACGCTGGAGGATCCGCTCACCCGGCCCCTCACCCGCACCTACCAGCTGGAGCAGCCCGGCAGCGGCGGCAAGCCGCTGTTCCCGCTGGCGTTCTGCCGCGAGTGCGGCCAGGAGTACCTGACCGTCTGGCGCTCCGAGGAGAGCGGTGCGTTCCGGTACGAGCCGCGCCGCAACACCTCCGCCTCCGGGGGCCGCGACGGCGAGGGTTACCTGTACCTGGGTATGCCCGGGGAGGACTACGAGTGGCCCGCCGATCCGCAGAAGGCCGTGGACGACAGGCGGTTGCCCGAGTCGTGGCTCGAGCGGGACGCGCAGGGCGTGACCGTCCTCAAGAAGTCCTACCGTCCCCGGGTGCCCAAGCGCGTGGTCGTGGACGCCTTCGGTGACGAGTCGGACGAGGGACTGGTGGCGGCGTTCGTGCCGGCGCCGTTCCTGTTCTGCGTGCACTGCCAGGTCTCCTACGAACAGACCCGCGGCCGGGACTTCGCGAAGCTCGCCACCCTCGACCAGGAAGGGCGTTCGTCTGCGACCTCCCTGATCTCCGCGTCGATCGTGAAGTCCCTGCGGGCGGTGCCGGAGGAGAGCCTGGGAAAGGAGGCGCGCAAGCTCCTCACCTTCGTCGACAACCGGCAGGACGCCTCGCTCCAGGCCGGGCACTTCAACGACTTCGCGCAGGTGACCCAGTTGCGCGGCGCCCTCCACCAGGCCGCGGTCCGGGCCGGTGAGGAAGGGCTGCGCCATGACGACCTCGCCGAGGCCGTGACCGACGTGATGGGGCTGACGCCCCGCGAGTACGCGGCGAACACGAAGCACAGCAAGCTGGCTCCCTCGATGGAGAGCCGTGCGGCGAAGGCCTTCCGTGACGTCGTGGGGTACCGGCTCTACCGCGACCTGGAGCGCGGCTGGCGCATCACGATGCCGAACCTCGAGCAGACGGGGCTGCTGCGCATCGATTACGAGGACCTGGGCTGGATCGCCGCCGAGCCGGACCGCTGGGAGTCCGTCCACGCGGCGCTCCGCGACGCGGACCCCGCGCTGCGTGAGGAGATCGCCCGGACGCTGCTCGACTTCATGCGCCGCGCCCTCGCCGTCGACGTGCAGTACTTCCGCGACGACTTCGACACCTTGCAGCGGGCGAGCGAGGAACGTCTGGCCGGTCCGTGGGTGCTGAGCGAGAGCGACCGCCCCACCGTCGGTACCGCCTACCCGTACGGCTCGAAGCCGGGTATGGAGCGTTCCGCGCTGTTCCTTTCGGCCCGCGGCAAGTTCGGCAAGTACCTGCGGCGCAACCTGCCCGAGCTGCGCGACCTCCCCCCGGAGGACGTCCAGGGCATCATCGAGGACCTGCTG
Organism: Streptomyces sp. NPDC057428; assembly: GCF_042803195.1. NCBI lineage: Bacteria > Bacillati > Actinomycetota > Actinomycetes > Kitasatosporales > Streptomycetaceae > Streptomyces > Streptomyces sp. NPDC057428. The sequence goes on along the minus strand of NZ_JBHVCT010000004.1, from coordinate 52,355 downwards.
ACGGTGCTGCGCGAGGCGGACCTGGTGCGCGAGGTGGAGGCGGCCCCGGAGCACGCCGGCCCGGCCTACCGTCGCCGGGCGGCCCAGAAGCGCATGGGCTACCGGGTGTCGGCCGCAGCCCTCATCTGGCGGGCCGGGAACGGCGAGCGGGGCGCGGTCGACCCGCTGGCGCGCACGTACAACCGCGGCGAGGGACCGCGCGTCAACCCGTTCTTCCGGGACCTGTACCGGACGGCGGCGGCCGAGCTGGCCGGCCTGTTCGCCCGGGAGCACACCGCGCAGGTCACCCCGGAGGACCGGCTGGAGCGCGAGCGGGACTTCCGCTCGGCCGAGCTGCCGCTGCTGTACTGCTCGCCGACGATGGAGCTGGGCGTGGACATCTCCTCGCTCAACGCCGTGATGATGCGCAACGTCCCGCCGACCCCGGCGAACTACGCGCAGCGTTCGGGCCGGGCGGGCCGCTCGGGCCAGCCCGCACTGGTGACCACGTACTGCGCCACGGGCAACAGCCACGACCAGTACTACTTCCGCCGCTCCCAGGACATGGTGTCCGGGCAGGTGGCTCCGCCGCGGCTGGACCTCGCCAACGAGGACCTGGTCCGCTCCCATCTGCAGGGCATCTGGCTGGCGGAGACCGGGATGAAGCTCGGCAGGGCGATCCCGGACGTCGTCGACGTCGCCTACGACCCCGACGGCGGTGACCGCCCCGATCCGCACATGCCGCTGGCGCTCCTCCCCCACATCCACGACCTGTCCCTCGACGAGGACGCCCGCCGGCGCGCGATCGCGACCGCCCGGACCGTACTGGCCCCGCTCATCGGGGACTTCGAGGCCACCACGTGGTGGTACGACGAGTGGATCGAGGACCGGATCGAGCGGGCCCCGCAGGAGTTCCACGCGTCCTTCGACCGGTGGCGGGAGCTCTTCCGGGCGGCGGTCATGGACCAGTACGAGCAGAACAAGCGGGTCGTCGACCACACCCTGACGCCCGGCGAGCAGGGCCGGGCCCGCACCCGCCGGCGCGAGGCGGAGACCCAGACGAACCTGCTGCTGAACCGCTCGTCCGACAGCAAGTCGGTGATGAGCGACTTCAACCCGTACCGCTATCTGGCCTCCGAGGGGTTCCTGCCGGGCTACAGCTTCCCGCGGCTCCCGCTGGCCGCGTACATCCCGCGCTCCGGCAACCGCCGCAACGCCGACGGCGACTATCTGCAGCGTCCCCGGTTCCTCGCGATCCGCGAGTTCGGCCCCGGCGCGCTCATCTACCACGAGGGCGCCCGCTACCAGGTCACACGGGTGCAGCTGCCGCCGGACGCCTCGGGTGACCTGGCGACGGCGGAGGCGCGGCGCTGCGACGGCTGCGGTTACCACTACGCCGTCAAGGTCGGCGCGGACGTCTGCACGATGTGCCACGAGCCGCTGACGGGCAAGCGCACCGGCCTGCTCCACCTGCACACCGTGTACACGACCCCGCGTGAGCGGATCTCCTCCGACGAGGAGGAGCGCCGCCGGGCCGGTTTCCGCCTGGAGACCTCGTACGCCTTCCAGGACCACGGCGTCCGCAAGGGGCGCCTCACCTCCCATGTCACGGAATCCGGCGGTGCCCCGGTCCTCGACCTGGACTACGGCGACTCCGCGACCGTCCGCATCACCAACCTCGGCCGCGTCCGCGACAAGGAGGGCGAGCCGGACGGCTACTGGCTCGACCTCGGCGACGGCCGCTGGCTCAACGACCGGGCCGCGGCGGACGCCATCGAGGGCACCGGCATGCCGGTGGTGGACGAGGACGGCAACGAGAAGCGCCGCAAGCGGCGTGTCCTGCCCTACGTGGAGGACCGCCGCAACATCCTCGTGGTCACCCTGGACGAGCCGCAGCCCGAGCCGGTGGCGCTGTCGTTCCTGTACGCCCTGGAGCGGGGCATCGAGGCGGCGTTCGAGCTGGAGGACTCCGAGCTGACCGCCGAGCTGCTGCCTCCGGACGACGGCCCGCGCCGCCGCCTGCTGTTCACCGAGGCGGCCGAGGGCGGCGCCGGTGTGCTGCGCCGGATCCAGCACGACAAGGACGCCCTCTCCAAGGCGGCCAGGACCGCCCTGGAGATCTGCCACTTCGACCCGGAGACCGGCGAGGACGAGGGCGGGCCGTCGGACGACGAGCAGTGTGCCCGCGGCTGCTACGCCTGCCTGCTGTCCTACGCCAACCAGACGCACCACCGCCGGCTGAGCCGGCACAGCGCCCGGCCGCTGCTGGAGCGGCTGGCCGGCGCCCGCACCGAGCGGGAGGACCGGGGCGAGTCCCGCAGCGAACTCTTCCGCAGGCTGGCCCCCGCGGCGGACAACGGGACCACCGTGCGGGAGGACACACCGGCGGCGCGCACCGTGGCCCCCACCCCCGCGAGCACCCCGGCGCCCTCGCCGACCGTGCTGGAGACGGATCTGGCGGCCCACGTCGCGCGGGGCGATCTGCTCGGCTGGCTCAGGGCGAAGGGCTACCGGCTCCCCGACGCGGTCCAGGCCCTCGTCCCGGAGGCGGGAGCCTGCCCCGACCTCGTCTTCCGCCTGGACGGCGCCAGCCTCGCCGTGTTCGTCGACGTCCCCGGCCATCAGGCCGACGCGACCCGCGACCTGGAGGCCGGCTACCGGCTTGAGGACGCCGGCTGGGACGTCGTGCGCTTCCCCACGGACGCGGACTGGGACGCCATCACCGACCACCAGGCCGCCTACTTCCACCTGCGCTGACCGCGCCACCCCCTTCTGACATCCCTAGGAACTGAGACATCTGATGAGCCTCACGTACACAGCCGGCTCGCTGGTCGCCGCCCGTGGCCGGGAATGGGTGGTGCTGCCCGAGAGCGCCCCGGACATGCTGGTGCTGCGCCCCCTGGGTGGGAGCGAGGACGACATCGCGGCCGTCTTCCCCTCCTTCGAGGAGGTGCGCCCGGCCGAGTTCGCGCCGCCGAGCCCGGCCGACCTGGGCGACCAGCGGGCCGCCGGTCTGCTGCGCACGGCGCTGCGCATCGGGTTCCGCTCGGGGGCGGGCCCGTTCCGCTCCCTGGCGTCGATCGCCGTGGAACCCCGGGCCTACCAGCTGGTCCCGCTGCTGATGGCGCTGCGGCAGCGCACCGTACGGCTGCTGATCTCGGACGACGTCGGCATCGGCAAGACGATCGAAGCGGGGCTGATCGCCAAGGAGCTGCTGGCACAGGGCGAGGCGACGCGGCTGGCCGTGCTGTGCTCTCCGTCGCTGGCCGAGCAGTGGCAGGGCGAGCTGCGGGAGAAGTTCGGCATCGACGCCGAACTGGTCCTGGCCTCCACGGTGTCGCGGCTGGAACGCGGGCTGGAGCTGGGCCAGTCGCTGTTCGACAAGCACCCGTTCACGATCATCTCGACGGACTTCATCAAGTCGACCCGGCACCGCGAGGACTTCGTACGGCACTGCCCCGACCTGGTGATCGTCGACGAGGCGCACTCCTGCGTGGCCGCCGACGACGCCGCGCAGGGCGGCGCGTCCTCCGCGTCGAACCAGCTCCGCTACGAGCTGCTCCGGAAGGTCTCCGCCGACGCGGAGCGCCATCTGCTGCTGCTGACGGCGACCCCGCACTCCGGCAAGGAGTCCGCCTTCCGCAACCTGCTGGGTCTGGTACGGCCCGAACTGGCGGCCTTGGACCTGGAGTCCCCGGCGGCCCGGGCGAGGCTCGCCGAGCACTTCGTGGCCCGCAAGCGCGCCGACGTCCGTGACTACCTCACCAAGGAGGACGGTCTCGCCGACGACTCGCTGGCCGAGCGGACCGCCTTCCCGTCGGACCGCTGGACGAAGGACGAGCCGTACAAGCTGACACCTGCCTACCGGGCGCTGCTCGACGACGCCATCGCCTATGCGCGTGACCGTGTCGCGGAGGCCGGGGAGCAGGGGAAGCGGGAGGCCCGGATCGCGTGGTGGTCGGTGATCGCACTGCTGCGTTCGATGGTGTCCTCGCCGGCGGCCGCCGCGCAGACGCTGAAGACCCGCTCCGAGTCCGCCGTCGCCCGCACCGCGCACGAGGCGGACCTGCTGGGTGCCTCGGTGGCCGCCGACTCCGCGGACAACGACCGGCTGGAAGGCATGGACGTCGCACCGGGTGCCGCCGAGTCCGAGGAGGCGGGCGCCCGGCTGCTCGAACTCGCCTCGCGGGCAGCGGAGTTGGTCGGACCCGCCGAGGACGCGAAGCTGAAGGCGCTCACCCGGCACCTGAAGGACCTGATCGCCGAGGGTTACCACCCGATCGTCTTCTGCCGCTACATCCCGACGGCCACGTACCTCGCCGAGCAGCTCGAGGGCAAACTCGGCAAGAAGACGAAGGTCGCCGCCGTGACCGGCACCCTCTCCCCGCAGCAGCGCCTGGAGCGGATCGAACAGCTGGCCGCGGAGGCGGGCGAGGCCGGCGACCCGGCTGCCCGCCGGGTGCTGATCGCCACCGACTGCCTGTCCGAGGGCGTCAACCTCCAGCACCACTTCGACGCGGTCGTCCACTACGACCTGGCGTGGAACCCGACCCGGCACGACCAGCGGGAGGGACGCGTCGACCGTTACGGCCAGAAGCGCGACCAGGTCCGCGTCATCACCATGTACGGCGAGGACAACGGCATCGACGGCAAGGTCCTGGAGGTGCTGTTCAAGAAGCACCGGCAGATCAAGAAGGACCTGGGCATCTCGGTCTCCGTCCCCGACGAGACCGCGTCCGGCGTCACCGACGCGGTGGTGGAGTGGCTGCTGCTGCACGGGCGGCAGGGCAGCCAGGAGAGCCTGTTCGACATGGGGGACGGCCACCAGGAGTCCTTCGACCGCATCGAGCGCGAGTGGTCTTCGGCGGCCGAGCGGGAGAAGACCTCCCGCTCGAAGTACGCCCAGCGCGCGATCCACCCGGAGGAGGTGGCCCGCGAGGTCGCCGCCGTACGGGCCGCGCTCGGCGGCGCCGAGGAGGTCCGCGGTTTCGCCCTGGAGGCCCTGCGCGACCTGGACGCACTGGTCCGCACCGCGCCGTCCTCCGGGCGCGAGGACTCCGGCGACTTCACCGCCCAGGCCGGCGGCACCCCGGCGGGCCTGCGGGACGCGCTCGCCGCGACCCTGGGCAACCGGCTCGTCGAGGAGAACCGCGAGATCCCCTTCCGCACCACCCCGGCGATCGCCCGTGGCGAGGCCGCCCTGGTCCGCACCGACCCGGTGATCGGCGCCATCGCCTCCTACGTCCTGGACTCGGCGCTGGACGTGAAGGCGCTCGGCCCCCGCCCGGCACGCCGCTGCGGTGTGGTCACCACGGACGCGGTCACCACCCGCACTACGCTCCTCCTGGTCCGCTACCGCTTCCACCTCACCCTGCCGTCCCGCACCGGCGAACGGCAGGTGGTCGCCGAGGACGCCCGGCTGCTCGCCTTCGAGGGGATGCCGTCGCGCGCCCGCTGGCTGGACGACGAAGCGGCCGCCGCCCTCCTCGCGGCCCGCGCCGTGGCGAACACCCACGAGCAGGCCGCCCACAACGCCATCTCCCGCGCCCTTGACGGCCTGGGGGACCTCGCCGCACACCTCACGGAGTACGGCACGGACCTGGCAGCCGAACTCGACACCTCGCACCGCCGGGTGCGCAAGGCCAACGAGGAGATCGTCCGCGGCCTGAAGGTCGTCCCGCAGGAACCCGCCGACGTCCTCGGCGTGTACGTCTACCTGCCGCCCGTCGCCCCCGCCGCCTCTACCGTGTCCGGAGCCGAAGCCTGATGTCCGCCGCCACCCGCACCGCCCTGGCCTTCACCGCCGTCACCACGGTCGGCGGCCTGCTCCCCGCCGACATGCTGCTGCGCATCGCCGAGGCACGAAACCTGCCGGGCACCAAGTCCGCCGACTACGGCATGCCTGCCTCGGTGCCCGTACGCGACGAGGCCGAGCGCGCCTGGGAATACCTCAAGCCGCTCTGGCGCGACCTGCGCACCGCCCTGCCCGCCAACCCGAAGACCGGCGCACCGGCCGCGGACCCGACCGGCCGGGCCGGCACCGACTGGCTCGCCCAGCTCTTCCGCAAGCTGGACTTCGGCGCGCTGACGGAGGTCGGCGCGCCAGGCATCCCGGCCGACGCCGACCCGGACAAGCACTTCCCGGTCTCCCACCGCCACGGTCCGGCCCTCGTGCACCAGGTCCCCTGGAACCAGGAGCTCGACAAGCGCCTGACCTTCGGCCAGGTACCGCCGCAGTCCATGCTCCAGGACTGCCTCAACCGCACCGAGGCCCACCTGTGGGCGGTCCTCACCAACGGCCGCCGGGTGCGGCTGCTGCGCGACTCGTCGTCCTTCGCGACCGCCGCGTACGTCGAGTTCGACCTGGAAGCCATCTTCGACGGCGAACTGTTCAGCGAGTTCGTGCTGCTGTACTGCGTGCTGCACGCGTCCCGGTTCGCGGTGCCGGAGGGGGCGGCGGCTTCGGGGTGCTGGCTGGAGAAGTGGCGCGCCGAGGCCGTCAGCTCCGGCGCCCGCGCCCTGGACCAGCTGCGCCTGGGAGTGCAGAACGCCCTCACCGCCCTCGGCACCGGCTTCCTGCGCCACCCGGACAACACCCGTCTGCGCGAGGACACCGACCCGAAGGCACTGCGGGACGCCCTGCTGCGCCTGGTCTACCGCCTGCTGTTCGTCTTCGTCGCCGAGGACCGCGGGGCCCTGCTCGACCCGAAGGCCGACGAGCGGCAGCGACAGGCGTACGACCGCTACTTCTCCTCCGCCCGGCTGCGTGAGCGCGCCCGCCGGCGCCAGGGCACCGCCCACGGTGACCAGTACGAGGCGCTGCGCATCGTCCTCGACGCCCTCGGCAAGGAGGGCGGCCGCCCCGAGCTGGGCCTGCCCGGCCTCGGCGGCCTGTTCTCCCCCAAGAAGGCCGATGCCCCGCTGGACGGCCTGAAGCTGTCCAACGAATCGCTGCTCACCGCCATCCGCCACCTCGCCCAGATGCGAGACCCGGGCGCCCGCCGCTGGCGCCCCATCGACTACCGCCACCTGGACGCCGAGGAACTCGGCTCGGTCTATGAGTCCCTGCTGGAGCTGGAGCCCAAGCACTCCGCTACGGACCGCACCTTCGAGCTGATCGAGGTAGCGGGCAACAGCCGCAAGACGACCGGCAGTTACTACACCCCGTCCTCGCTCATCGAGTGCCTGCTCGACACGACGCTCGACCCGGTGATAGATGACGCGGTCAAGCGCGGTGAGCAGCGCGCGACCGAAGCCGGCCGCCCTGAGCCGACCGACGACATCGTCGACGAGCTGCTGTCCCTGACGGTCTGCGACCCGGCTTGTGGCTCCGGGCACTTCCTGGTCGCCTCGGCCCGCCGCATCGCCAAGCGCGTGGCATCGGTGCGCGAGCGCAACCCGGAGCCGACGGTCGACGCGGTACGGCATGCGCTGCACGAGGTCGTGGCCCGCTGTGTCTACGGGGTCGACCTCAACCCCATGGCGGTGGAACTGGCCAAGGTGTCACTGTGGCTGGAAGCGATGGAACCGGGCAAGGCGCTCGGGTTCCTGGACGCGCACGTCAAGCATGGCAACGGGCTGATCGGCGCGACGCCGAAACTGCTGGCGGACGGCATCCCGGACGACGCGTTCAAGCCCATCGAGGGCGACGACCGGAAGTACGCGGCCGGACTGGTCAAGCGCAACAAGATCCAGCGCGGCGGCCAGGACGAGCTGCTCTTCGACACGGAGACCCTGCCCGGCAACGACCGCTACGCCGCCGAACTCGCCAGGATCACCACGGCCCCCTCCGACCTCCTGGAGCAGGTTCGGGCGCAGGAGTCCGCCTACCGCGCCCATACGGAGTCGGCCGCCTACGTCGAAGACGTGCACGCCGCTGACGCCTGGTGCGCCGCCTTCGTCTGGCCGAAGCGCGACGGCGCTCCCGAGGCCCCGACGGACCAGGTGTTCCGCGCGCTGCGGAGCCGTGACCAGTCCGCGGTGCCGGACACCACCCACGCGGAAATCCGGAAGCTGCGGGAGCAGTACCGCTTCTTCCACTGGCACTTGGAGTTCCCGGAGGTATTCGCGGTCCCGGAGTCGGGAGCCGGTGTCCAGCCGGGGACGGGGTGGGCCGGTGGGTTCGACGCGGTGGTGGGGAACCCGCCGTGGGATCAAGTTCAGGTAGACGCACGTGAGTTCTTCGCAGCAAAGCGAGTGGATATCGCCGAATCAGCGAACATGACGGTCCGCAACAAGAAGATCAGCCTGCTGGCCACAGAGGACCCCGAGCTGTACGCAAGTTTCAAGGAGGAACAGCGCAAGAATGATGGGTTCAAGCATTTCGCGCACACCTCTGGGCGATTCCCACTGACAGCCTTTGGGCGACTCAATACGTACTCGCTCTTCGCGGAACACGCTCGTACCACCATGGCCACTCAAGGGCGCATCGGTCAGATTGTGCCCTCGGGAATCGCCACGGACTCCTTCAACCAATACTTCTTCAAGGACCTGATCACCAAGGGACAACTCGACACCCTCTACGACTTCGAGAACGAGGACAAGGTCTTCCCCGAAGTTCACAATCAGCTGCGGTTCTGTCTTTTCACGCTGCGCGGCTCAGGCAGCCTCAGCGAGCCGATCCGGATTGTTTTCAAGGTGCGACAGCCTGAGCAGATCGCCGATCGGAGCTACCTGCTGGCAGCCGAAGACATCCTCGCCATCAATCCAAATACTGGGACCTGCCCCGTCTTCCGCTCCCGCCGCGACATGGAAATCACACTGGGTATCTACCGACGTATCCCGGTGCTACTCAGAGAAGGCGCCGCGAATGGCAACCCGTGGGGCGTGAAGTTCCAGCTCATGATCATGATGAACACGGACTCGGACAAGTTCCGCACCCGTGAAGACCTCATCACCGATGGCTGGCACCTGGAAGGCCACACTTTCGTCAAGGCCGGAGCGCACATGCTCCCGCTATACGAGGCGAAGATGGTGCACCACTACGACCACCGTTTCTCGACGTATGAGAACGCGACGGAGAAGCAGCTCAACAAGGGCACCCTCCCGCGCTTCACCGTGGAACAGCACCAGGACCCAACGGCCGTTCCGCTGCCCCGCTACTGGGTCTCGGCACAGGACACGCCCACTGGCGAGTTCGATAAGTCTGGCAAGGAGATTAAGGCCCCAGGCGTCCGCAGCCGCCTGGCAGCCCGGGGATGGGACCGGACGTGGGTGATGGGCTGGCGCGACATCTGCCGCGCGAGCGACGAACGCACGATGATCTGTGCCATCGCCCCTGCCCACGGCTTCGGGCATCCCTTCCCGCTAGCCTTCCCCGCCGCCCCCGAGCACGCACCGCTCCTCAGCGCCGCGTTCTCCTCTATGGCCTGCGACTACGCCGTCCGCCAGAAGATCGGCGGCACCCATCTCACCTACGGCTACGTGCACCAGCTGCCCGTCCCCACTCCCGGCCAGCTCGCCCCCCACGGGCCCTTCATCACCCCCCACGTCCTCGAACTTACCTACACTGCGCACGACATGACCCCCTTCGCCCACGACCTCGGCGACACCGGCATGCCCTTCCGCTGGGACCCAGACCGCCGCGCCATCATCCGCGCAGAACTGGACGCGCTCTTCTTCCACCTCTACGGCATCACCCGCGACGACACCGCCTACATCCTCGACACCTTCAACGTCACCCGCGACAACGACACCAAGGCACACGGCGAGTACCGCACAAAGCGCCTCATCCTCGCCGAGTACGACCGCATGGCCGCCGCCGGTCTGACCATGGAGACCCCGCTTACCGAGGGCGAGTCCGGCACCTACCGCTCCATCCTTACCCCTCCCCCGGGCCAGGGCCCCAGGCATTCCGCCTGACAAGCCGTTCCAGCCCGGCCGAGTGCTTGAGTGGACCACCCCCGTACCCGTACCCTCGCTCCAGGAGTTAAGCGCCACGTGAACCCGTACAACGCGCCACCCCTCACCCCACCCCGGCCTTGGTGGAAGACGACACCAGCCGCGCTCGGCGCCCTCGCACTGGTCGCCCTGCTCAGCGCGTTCAGCTTCGGCCTGGGCTTCCTCGTGACGATCGTCGCCATTGCGGCCGTGTGGGCGCTACCACCATGGCGCTGGTTCACCAAGCTCGGTGCGACGTTCGGAGCCTTGATACTGCTAACGATCGGCGCGGGCCTGGGCGGACAGCTCGACGACGGCGGGACTGGCAAGACCGACGCCAAACCAGGGAGCGAGGCCAGCGCAAGCCCCACAGCCGCCGCGCCGTCCCCGACCGTCGCCAAACCCATCAAGGACGCTGACTACACCGGTCAGCCGCTGGATGACGCGGAGAGGAAGGCGCGCTCCGACGGCTACACCACAGGCCACCACGACGGGGCCAATGAGGATCGCGCGATCAGCGTGCGGTCCGGTTGGACAGTGTGCTTCCAGAAGGCCGATACGACTGCGATGACCATCGACTTCGCGGCCGTCAAGCGGGACGAGCCCTGCCCCGAAAAGGACGGTGGCCCACTCCCGTGGCCGAAGATGCAGGATGTCGTCGGCGCCACCTACGACACGGCCGTCGAGGACCTGGTGCGAGCGGGTATCGACCTCGACCGCATCGAACTCGACGACGTCTACCGCGACATCGACACTCCGACCGCGGAGGAGGCCGCCGAGGACGGCGAGGACTGGCGGGTGTGCTTCCAGTCCCCGGATGAAGGAACCAAGGTCACCTCCACCACCACGGTCCGCCTCGACCTGGGCCGGTGGACCGACGCCGACCTCGTGCAGCGCTGCCCGTCGGCGAAGGACACGACCTACAAAATCCCTGCCAACGACCCCGACTACGACGACAACGGCACCACAGGAAACGCTGGTTCGACCGGAGGCAGTTTTTCCACCTCCGGCGGTGGCGGTTCGTCCTCGTCCGGCAGTTCCTCCGGTGGCGGCGTCGGCACGGTCCATCCCGGCTCGTTCTGCGCCCCGCCCGGAGCGATCGGCGTCACCAAGGCCGGCACCCCCATGGTCTGCGGCCCCGGCTCCGACGGCCGCAACCGCTGGCACAGCTCCTGACCCCTACCGACCAACCTCGTCACCACGATTCTGCGTGCCGTACCCGGCGGAACAAGCCGGCCCTCCACCGACCGGGGGTACCCGGCGACATCGATATGCATGCGGTGGGGCTCAGCAGGTCCGACCTGCTGAGCCCCACTGCATGCACAGCTCCGTTCAGGCGTTCGCCACGAACCCCATGAACCGCGACCACTCCTCGCGCCCGACCGCGAAGTGGGGGCGGGTCACGTCCTTGGAGTCCCGCACGTGCACGGCCTGTTCGCCGACCGCGACCTCCACACAGCTGTCGCCCTGGGTGCCGCTGTAGCTGGACTTGCACCAGGCGAGTTCCGTCGTACCGCTGCTCATCGCTCTCCTCGAAGTCGCTCCAGCAGGTCCCGGGATTCCATGGGATTGAGGGCCTGCGAGCGCAGTGTGTCATAGCGTCGACAGAGCAGGCTCACCTCTTTCGCGTCGGAGATCAGCCTCCCATTCTGCTGCCCTTCGGAGTATCCGAGCCGTCGCCCCTCCGTGGTTTCCACCAGCTGGACAGGTCCGTCCAAGCACCCATGGAACGGCAACTCCAGCGGCACCACCTGCAATGTCACGTTGCGCCGCGCGGTCAGCTCAAGCACATGGTCCAGCATGCCTGACTGCACCTGCGCTCCCCCGAGGCATCGCCGGAGAACCGACTCCTCCACGATAAAACTGAACGGCACGGTCGGCCGTTCACGCAACATCGCCTGACGCTCCATCCGCGCGGTGAGCTGGGCCTCCGTCTGCTCCTCGGTCAGCAACGGGATGCTGTTGTCGAATACAGCCCGCGCATACGCCTCCGACTGCAACAACCCCGGCACCAGCCGACACTCGTACGTGCACAGGCTCACCGCCTCCCGCTCCAGCCGCGCCCACCGCCGGAACCACGCCGCGAGCCCCGCCTCGCCCCGGGTGAGATGGCAGGCGGCCTTCCGCAGCGCACCGGTGTTGCCGAGCGCTTCCTCCGCTCGCTCCACGAACACCCCGTCCGGCATCCGTCGGCCCAACTCAACGGATTCCACCGTGTGTTTGGAGTACTGGACCCGGGCGCCGAGCTCAACCCGGCTGAGCCCTGCGTGTTCGCGTAGCGCCTGGACGACCGCGCCGAACGTACGCAGGCTGTCGGACGGATGGGGTTCCCGCTCCCACTCCCCCTCCGGAACTCCCTGCGCCGCGCCGACGCACCCAGCCGCCTCCCCCACACCGATGCCCATCCGCCCCCGCCTCTCTCCGCACCACACCGCGACGGCTCCTGACACCGCCCCGGGCGCACCACTCAGCGTGACGGACCAAGCGCCGTACTGTCCACTCCCCGCGCCCGTACGCTGACTCCGCGTACGGGGTGTGGCTCTCGCACCGAGGCTCCTCCAACCGTCACTCTGACGCCCATGAACCACGCACTGCCCCAAGTCGACCGCTCCACCCGCACCTTCACGCAGCTCCTGTCGTCCACGCGGCGCGGCGCCCGGCTGGCCAGGCTGCTCGCCGTGACCGAGCTGCGGACCTGGGGCGCCCCACAGGACCTCACGGAGCGTGCCGAACTCGTGGTCGCGGAGCTCGCCGCCAACGCCGTCCTCCACGGCCTCGTACCGGGTCGCTGCTTCCGGCTCACGCTCGTCTTCGACCCGGCGGCCGGCCGCCTCCGCGTCGAAGTAACCGACGCCCGCGGGGAGGTGTACCCGCAGCCCCCTCCGGCGGACACCGAACCCGAGACGCTGCACCCCGGCGGTCGCGGCCTGCTGCTCGTCGCCGCCCTCGCCGACCACTGGGCTGCCGTCCCCCACCCGCCCGGCGGCAAGACCGTCCGGGCTGAGCTCATCGACACCCGGACCCGCGCATAACCACGCCGACGGAAAAACGTAAGGGCCCGTCAGGCGTTCTCGTCGTGGATCCGCGCCCCCAGGTCGTCCGCCCACTCCAGCGCCCACGCCTTGAGTTCTTCGATCTGCTGGGAGGTGAGCCCGTACGCGGCGTAGTCCTCGTCCTCGTACCAGTCCGCACCGGTAAGCCGGTCGCGGAGGTCACCCAGGTCGAACTCGTCATGGGCGCGGCGGCGGCCGAGGGACTCCAGGTCGGCGGTGGACCGGTGGCGGGAGGCGGCCTGGACGTCGATGAGGTCGCGGACGGTGCCGCGGTCGGCGAGAGCACGCACCTTGGTGCCGATCACGTCGTCGAGGGAGAGGACGGGGCCGTAGGGCGTCTGCGCAGGAGGGGCCCAGAACGCCTCCTTGAGGACGTCCACCTCGCATTCCTCGCCGGTGACCGGGTCGATCACGAGGAACCGGCCGCTGAGCGGGTCGGTCTGGACATGCGTGGTCCGCCAGCCGCGCGCCGTGAGGCCTGCTGTGAGGGCGGCGACGATCTCGTCCATCGGGGCGGGGTTCTCGGTGGCTACATCGAGATCGCGGCTGAAGCGTTCGACCAGGCCGTGGGCCTGCACGGCGTATCCGCCGGTGAGGACCAGTGGATAGGGGGAGCCGAGGTCGAGGATGTCGGCAAGGAGACGCTCGTGGAGCGGCGTGAGCTTCACGCGGCGGTCGCGCCGGCCGGAGCGGTGCGGGGCAGCTCGGGGAAAGCGTCCTCCCAGACCTCACGGATATAAGGGCTGACCAGGCGACGCAGAACGGGCCACTGCTCGGCCAGCAGCCGGTGATGGAGGAGTGCCGCCACGTCCTCGTACAGACCCTCGGCTAGGACGGTCCGGTAGAGCGTCATGCGAGACTTCGGGCGGTCCAGGCTGTAGCTCGTCCGCCCGGACCACGCGATATGAAGTGGCAGGTCGACGGTGCCCTCGACGGGGCCGGCCAGTTCCCGCAGGTGCTCGGGCAGCCGACTCCGGTAGCGGTCCCGCAGCACCTCGGCACGGGGGGCGGTGTTCGTCGCATCCATGCATCCAGTATCGCCGACAGAAGGCGCGGCGTGGCGCACGCGACCTCGCAGTGCTCCTGCCTATGTGCGGGTCAGCCCACGGTGCAGGAGCTGCAGAGGGCCGGTCCAGGCGACCGGCTCTGGCGTCGGAACGAGCGGTGGGGAGCCGGGCCGCTGCGGACCCGGCGCGGTGGCGGTAGCGGTCGTCGAGCCCGCGCGGCCATTCCAGATCGCGCCTGTAGCGGCGAAACCGGTCCCGGCGGACGGCCTCGTCCGTCCGCCCCCGCGTCGGAGGCTCGAGGCCGTCATTCCTGCTGCCGAACAGTGTGGTGAGCCCCGCTGTTCGGTGTGTCACCAGGTGGCCTGAACCGGCGGGTTCAATCCACTGGCAGGCTACGATCCGACTCGATGCAGTCGGTGGGTCACAGGAACCCATCCCTTGCGATGGGCCCTCCGGTCCGGGGCACCTCGGTGATGATCACACCGGGTGCTGGGGACCGAGCCCTGTGCTTGCACAGGGTGGCGGAGGGATACAGCGGACCGCCCGTGGCGGGGCGGTGGAACCACTCAAGGTGAGGCCCGCCGGCTGCGTCCCACAGGTCAGGGACGAGACGGTTCGGTGGCGATGGCAGACAACTTTCCGGACCTCCCCCCTGCGCAGTTCCTCGATGCGGTGGTCAGCGGCTCGATCTACCCGTACACCGAGCACCGGATCCCCAAACGCAGCGGCGGGCTGCGGACCTTGCACGCTCCGGTCCCGCGGCTGTCCGAGATCCAGCAGGGCGTCCTGGCCCATCTGGGGACTCTTCCAGCCAGGTTCCAGCCCCACCCCGCAGCGTTCGCCTACCGAGTGGCCCGCTCGGTCGTGGGCTGTGCCACCGTCCATCTGCGAGCCCACACCGTGATCCGCCTGGACATAGCCGACTTCTTCGGGAGCATCAGGGAACGGCACGTCCACGCCGCGCTGAAAGAGGCCTGGGCTCGCCCGACAGAGCGCGAGTACCGGATCGATCTTGTGGAGGACGGTTACGGCCGCCGGGAGATCGGCCTGCGTCGTACCGGTCGCACGCTGAGCGCCTACGCCACCGCCCGGCTGGTCACCGTGTCGCCGCCCGGGCCGAGCCAGACCTGGACGAACCGTGGCACCGGGCGTCGCAGCGTGTGCCTGGAGACCACCGGACAGAGCTTCTCCGTCAGCCGGCCCGAATTGCTCTACAAGCACACCCGCGAGGGGTTCCTGCCATAGGGCGCTCCTACAAGCGGATACCTGTCGAACATCGTCATGCGCGACGTCGACGATGTTGTGACCCACCTGGCAGAGTCCTTGGGTCTTCGCTACACGCGCTACAGCGACGACATGTACTTCTCCAGCCGTCGGCTCGTCCGTCACGAGAAGGTCGACCGTCTCCTGGTCGGTGTGAAGAAGGCATTGACCCCGCTGGGTATGAGACTCAACGCGAAGAAGACCTACGTGGCCCGTCCCGGTGCACGCCGCAGCGTGCTGGGCATCCTCGTCGACGGTCCCACCCCTCGCCTGACGCGCGAGTACAAGCGCCGCATCACCAAGCATGTGCGAGGGGCTGCGTCGTTCGGTATCGAGCAGCACAGCCGTCACCAGGAGTTCAAGGGTCTGGCCGAGCTGGACGCCCACGTGACCGGGCTGCTCTCGTTCGCTCACATGGTCGAGCCCGGTTGGGCCGAGAAGCAACTCGCCGACTGGAAGCGGCTGCGCGAGATTCCTCTCGATCACGAGGAACCGGTGATCGCGCAGCACGGGTTCGATCCGTTCCGGGACGAGGATGTCGAGGTCTCGCTCGCCAAGGCCTCGATCGACGACCTCATCCGCGGTGCTCAGCGTTATCGATCGTCCTCGGATTACGTGCAGATGCTTGAGTTCGTCGGCCGGTTCAAGCGGTATGCCCCGTTCAATGCGATGGTGGTCCATGTCCAGAAACCGGGGGCACGCTACGTCCTGTCCTCCTCGGAATGGATGTCCAAGCACCGACGGGTACTCAAGCCCGGAGCTCAGCCGCTAATGATCTTCCAGCCCCGTGGGCCCTACATGCTCGTGTACGACGTCGGGGACACCGAAGCCCTGCCCGGGGCCCTGCCTCTACCGAAGGCGATCACCGCCCCTGCGTCGGTGTCCTCTCGCGCCGACCGCAAGGAACTCGTCAAGGTCTGGCACCACACCGAGGCCAACCTGGCGCCCCTGGGGGTCCGGCTCACCCTGGTCAACCACGGGGCCTCCTCCTGCGGGCAGGCGTACCGAAGCAGGTCCGGCGGGTTCGTCGAGCGTTCCGGCAGCAGACCCGGGGACCAGCCGGAGATGTACCCGATGCTGTTCGAGATCGAGGTCAACCGGAACCTGCCTCTGCTGGACCGGTACGCCACGCTTGCACACGAGCTCGGCCACCTGCTCTGCGGGCACCTCGGCGCGGGCTCCTGGGACACGTGGCCCGACCGGCAGTTGCGGCCCCTCTCGGAGGAAGAACACATGACGGCCCATGCCCGCGACGAGGTCGAGGCCGAGTCCATCGCCTATATGGTCCTCAGGCGGCTGGACCCGGATGTCCAGATGGGCGACTACATCACCGGGCACCTCGGCCTCGACCAGCAGGTCCCGGAGAGCGTCGCCCTCAACCTCACGTTCAAGGCCTCAGGCCTGATCATCGAGATGGGCGGAAAGCGCCTTTCTGCCACCAAGCTCCAGAAGCCCAAGAGATGACTGGGCGCCCGCCCTGGACGGGTCAGTCCAGTAAGCGCTCGGCGCGGTCCGGAACGCCACGGATGTGCCGGCCGTCGGCGACCATCCGCAGGAGGAGACGGTGCCCCTCCGCATAGTGGATCTGCCCGGACACGGCGGCCTCGCGCATGAGGGTGACGGTGTTCTTGACGGGAATACCGCGCGCCGCCGCGTACTCGCCGGCGTCGCGGTCGTCCGTGATCCAGACGGCTCCGGCGAACTCCATCCTCGTCTGGATGAGGGCGAGGGTCTCGGCTTCGCCGAGGTGGCGCATGGGCTCGCCCGGGGTGCCGCCGAAGACCGCTCGCCGCAACCGGTCCGCGAAGGCGATCTCCGCCTCGGTGCACAGTTCGATCGGCTCCCCCAGCCAGCCCTCAATGGGGAGTTGGTCGAGACCGCGGACGTAGGCGGCGGAGCGGCGGGCTTCCTCCGCAACCGCTTCGGTCCAGCGGCCGCACCCGTCGAGCACCTTGCGGAGCAGGTCGAGACGGCCCACGGTGCCGAAGTTGCAGAGGACCGTGTTGTCGGGGAAGAGACTGACGCGGCTGGCGAGGTCCAGGGGGTTGGTCATGGCTGGAATACCGGGTCGCCCTTCTCGTCCTCCGGCAGGGCCCGCGGAGCGCGCGAGGGCTCGAGTATGGCTCTCAGGTCGTCGACGGTGCGGTCCAGATAGGCGGCCAGTGGGCGCAGGGTCGTCTCACCGGCCTCGTACGCGGCGTGCAGCTCCGCCATCGGGACGAGCGGCGGGCGTGCAACGGCGGATTCGGCGCGCTGGCGGTAGTGGTCGTCGAGCCTCCCCGCGAGGACATGGCAGATCTCGGTGGTGAAGCCACGGAAGCGGTCCCGGCGTGCCGTGTCGAGAAGCCCGATGTGGTGGAGTCGCGCGGCCAGCGCGCTCGGTGAGACCTTGAAGGCGACGACCAGCTCGCTGAGCTCGGTGTCGGTGGGAGCGTTCCGGTCGGTGACCGTGCGCTCCCAAACAGCTCGCACTTCGGGTTCGGGCATCAGGAAGTGGGCGGCGAAGACATTGGCCCTCACTTCGGTGTAGTCCTTCTGCCTGCCGGGTTCCGGTACCGCGTCGGCGCGTAGGTCCTGGGCGTCCCGGGCGAGAAGGTGTCCCACCTCATGGGCCAGGGTGAAGCGCGCCCGGGTCCATTCCTGGGTGGTCGCGAGCAGAACGATGCGGAAGGCGTCGGACTGCCACGTCGCGCCGGAGAGGGCCACTTGATCAGGGAAGTCGACAAGCGCCACATCGATTCCGCAGTGGTCCGCGAGGAGCCGGGTCAGGCTCGGGAGATCCATACCGGCGGGAACCCCCGCCCCTTGTTGCGCGAGATGCTCCGTGAAGTCGGCCGCGAGGCGTTCCCCTTGGTCAACGTACCGCTCGAGTCCCGGGCGGGGCTGAGGCAGGTCGGGGATCGCGCGGGGCCGACCGAGCAGGTCCAGGACGTCGTAGGCGTTCTGGAAACGGCAGGCGATGGCCTCGACCTCGGCCCATCGGGCCCCTTCGGCCACTGTCCCGGCGGGGCGGGCGGCAAAGCGGGGGCGCACCGGCTCGCGTCCACTGAGCAGGTAATCCACCGTCGTACCGGTGGCCTCCGCGATTCGGGCGAGGTCCAGGGAGCTGAAGCGGCGTACGCCGCTGAGCGACTTGGAGAGCTTGTCCGGGGTGAGGCCGACCCGCTCGGCGAACGCGGTCTGGGAGAGGGAGGCTGCTTCCATGACTCTTCGCACATGGTCAATCACAGTCTCGTTCATCTCCTCACCGTATCGACGTTTTGCGAATATCGCAACACATCGCGCCGCCCTTCACGCGGCTCCACGTCCGACTGCTGTTGGCTGACGCTCACCTTCGCCCAGCGACCGGCGGCTTCACCCTCGCACCACTCGCCAGGCGAGTCCGAGCGCGCCTACGCGGGCAGCGCGGGGAACACGACCACCGAGCCGTCGCTGCTGCGGGCAATCTCGATCGCCACGTCCGTGGGGCGGTTGTCGACAGTGACGCCGTCGCCCAGCCGGTGAATCCGGTGTGTCGCTCGCATCAGGCGCTCGACTTCGCCGGTCGTGAACACGGGTCGCAGACTGTTCGGACGTGCCAGCTCCAGCACCGACAGGCGTACCAGTACACCGGCGATGCCCGACTCCAGTTCGTCGAGGCGCTGCTGGTCGCGCTTGAGTGCGCGAGTGAAGTTCTCGAACAGGTTGTCAGGCTCGCTCTGGGCGTGCTCGACGGCCTGCAGGACGATAACCCGCCGCATCAGCGCGATTGCCAGGGCTGCGAGTTCGAGGTGGGCACGGAACGTGCCGCCATGGTCGTCCACGCCGGGGAACGACTCGGTCAGCGTGCCGATCTCGACGGCCTTGCCGTCGGGCAGCTTGTCGAGTGCGCTCTGCCACCGGGCAAGACGGCGGCCGGCTTTGCCGAGCGCCGTGTCGATGGCATACACCGCAGAGTCCAGTCCAAGCGAGACACCGAGCTTGCCCTGGTCGAGCAGAATGGCGGTTGCCTTGTCGATGGCACCGCGGCAGCCGTCGAGGGCGCTGTGCTCGTCGTCGAGCTTCTCTTCGTGCAGTTGCTCCAGCAGTTCCGTGATGTGCTCGATGGCCTGCTGACGCCTCTGGTCGGCATGGGCGCTCACGCCCACCGCCACGACCATCAGCACGAGCGGCGCGGCCACGGTGAGCGCCGCGCTGCCAGCGGCCACGACGCCGGCTGTCGCACCGGCCCCACCGGCCGCGCCCGCGGCTGCCACTTTGCCGACCGGCACGAACGTCACGCCGCCGGCGATGCGGCACATGGGGTCCACGAGTGGGCCGCGGATGCCACCGGCCACTCCCTTCGCCGCCATCGGGCGAAGGATGCCCTGACCCAACTGAGCGGCGAACTTCGCCGGAACCACCATGCGATACAGGTTTTCGCCGGCGGCGGTCGCCGTGGCCGCCGAAGAGGAGTTCCTCGACGCTTGCGTGACGAGCTGCGACAGGTGCTGCGCCAGGGGACTCACGGCATCGAGCGGGATGCCCCGGCTGCGGTCGAGCGTATCGGGCAGCGGATGTACCTCGAGAGTGGCGATCGGCTGGTCGGCCAGGGCGGCCAGCACGCCGCGCAGTTCACCCAGGCGCTCAGCCGTCATCGGCCCGTCTCCGGCCACTGCGGGCACCCGGACGTCCCCCGTCGCCAGAGTCCACACCGGAACGGCTGCCGCCTTGCGGTAGTCAATCATCGTCTCCCCCTTGTTTTCACACGACACCCTACGGCTGACTGACCGTCACAAACGTTCGATGACCGTCCTGCTGGATCGCGGCGGCGGATGACAACCTCTCCCCGATCACGCGTCGTTCGGCTCAGCCACCGAATCCCCACCCCCCCCCCCCCCCCAGCGCCGGCCCGATCGGATGCATCCACACCGTAAATCGGATCCGTTTACATCGTCAACAGGCTTCACGGGTAAGCTGTGCGGTGAATCGCGCTCTCACGCCCGAACCGGAAGGTCATCCATGCCTCAGCACGACCGTCTCCCCGGGACGCCAGAGTTCCGCATCAACCTCCCCAAGGACGGCGGTGAGGCGCGCGGTCATCTGCTCACCGAGTTCGGCGGCAACGGCACGCACAAGTTCGTCCTGCAGGAAGGTTCGTCGGTGGCCGCCGACGCCTGGCCCGGTCTCGGGGACCACGCACGCCGCCTCCGTGCGGAGCTGCGCGCGAGCGAAGCACTGGCCGACGACCCGTCAGATTCCGAGCGGGCCGCAGGCATCTCGGCGATGGGTGGCGGCCAGGGACATCACCTGCAACTCATCCTCGGCCGCCGCCGCGCTGGTGTACGGCTACGACGCCTCCGGCCCGGAGTCCTGGCGGACCGTCGAGGGCCACCCCCTCGCCGACTACCTGTCCACCGGCTGGCGCGCCCCGCGCAAGGCGTGGCTGGTGCGGGGATCCAATGTCTCGGGGCACAACCTGGTGCGGCAGTTGTGGCTGAAGGAGGGGGTCGTCTCACTCGCGGGCGCGCACCTGCCGCCCCTGGAGGAGAGCGATCCGACGAAGAGCGCGCTGCGCCGCTTCGTCGAGGAGGGGTACGAGGGCGCGGCCTCGTACAATCAGAAGCGGGGTCTCGTCGACGAGTTGCACGCCTTTCTGACCCAGATGCGCGTCGGTGACACGATGGCTGCCATCGGCGACGGCCGACTTCACGTCGGACGGATCACCGGGGAGGCCGTGCAGACCGCGTCCCCAGGTGGCCTGTCCGATCTGCGACGCTCCGTCACCTGGCAGACGGACAGCCACCCGTACGACGAACTGCCGGAGGCGGTGCAGCAGAAGCTGTCCGTGCAGCACGACGTCGTCGATCTGACCGGTGTCCTGGAAGCGCTGGAGGGGCTCACCGGGAACACCGGACCCGCCTGTCCCCCAGGAACCGACGGTCCCACCTGGCAGTCCGCCGCAGGGCGGCCGGCGCAGCTGGAGTTGTCCCTGCCGGGCGTCACCGAGTCCCTCGCTGCCGACCTCCTCGTCCACGACCGGGCCTGGTTGGAAGAGGTGCGCGAGCTCCTGACGGACGACAGGCAGTTGGTCTTCTACGGCCCGCCGGGCACGGGCAAGACCTACTTGGCGATGAAGCTGGCCGAGTACTTCGGCGGCGGCCCCGAGCAGGTCAAGATCGTGCAGTTCCACCCGTCTTACGCCTACGAGGACTTCTTCGAGGGGTTCCGGCCCGCGGAGGACGCCGAGACGCGGGAGGTTGCCTTCCGGCTGACCGCGGGCCCCCTCCGGGAGCTCGCCGATCTCGCCTCCCGCGAGGGCAATCGTCACGTCCCGCACTTCCTGATCATCGACGAGATCAACCGTGCCAATCTCGCGAAGGTCTTCGGCGAGCTGTACTTCCTTCTGGAGTACCGGACGAAGTCCGTCCGTCTCACCTACTCCGGGGACGACTTCGCGCTGCCGCCCAACCTCTTCGTCATCGGCACCATGAACACCGCCGACCGGTCGATCGCCTTGGTGGACGCGGCGATGCGGCGCCGTTTCGCGTTCGTTGAGCTCTCCCCCCGCACCGAGCCGACCGCCGGGCTGCTCGCACGCTGGCTGAAGCGTGAGGGCAGGGAGACGGAGCCCGCCCACCTCCTCGACGCTCTCAACGCCCGCATAGACGACCCGGACTTCGCCATCGGCCCCTCGTACCTGATGAAGCCGGGCGTGTACCGCGACGGCGGTCTCGAACGGACCTGGCGGACGAAGATCCTCCCTCTGCTGGAGGAGTATCACTACGGAGACGGCCTCGACGTCGCCACCCGCTACGGCCTCGCCTCGCTGCGCGAGCAGCGCCCGTGACCGTGCGCGATGTGACGCTCCACGAGCACGGGCCAGCGGTCTCCGTGCCGTTGTGCGCCGGGGCCGGGCGGGCTCTGGCCGGCTCCGGCATCCTGCAGAGCGCGACCCCGGATCCCGGCCGTGAGGGGCACTGGGTGCTGCGGGCGGGCAGCCGGGTCGGCGCCGTACGCATGCCCGGCGGGCAGGTCGTGCGGATCATGCCCAAAACCCCTGTGCGCCGGCTGTTCTTCCTCCTCGGATTCAGCGTCGATCCGGCACGCGCCTGGCGCGACAGCCAGGAGGGAACCATCGACACCGGCGCGTACGACGACGTGGTCCCCGCCCTCGCGCACGCCGTGGAGCGGCAGATCGACGCGGCGCTGCGACGGGGTGTCCTCCAGGGCTACCGGGAAGTGGAGGAGTCCGCACTGGTCGTACGCGGGCGACTGCGCGAGGCCGAGCAGATCCGGCGGCACTTCGGCCGTACGCCGCCCGTGGAGATCGCCTACGACGCGTACACCGCCGACACCGCCGAGAACCGCATCCTGCGCGCGGCCGCCGAGCGGTTGCTGCGGCTGCCGGGGGTCCCCGGCCCGGTCCGGCGGCGCCTCGCGCATCAGCGTGTGCGTCTCACCGATGCCCGCCCACTGATACGGGGACAGCAACTGCCGCGTTGGCAGCCGTCACGTCTGAACTCCCGCTACCAGCCCGCGCTGCGGCTCGCCGAGGCCGTCCTGCGCGGTACCTCCCCGGAACACCGGCCGGCCGATGACGAACCGCTCAGCGTGGACGGCTTCCTGCTGGACATGAACAAACTGTTCGAGGATTTCGTCACGGTCGCTCTGCGCGAGGCTTTCCGGGAGCACGGTTTGACCGCGCACCTCCAGGACTCTCACCACCTGGACACCGCAGGTCTCGTACGCATACGCCCCGACCTCGTCGTACGCACCGGTGACGGCCGCACTCCGCTCGCCGTCGTCGACGCCAAGTACAAGGTGGAGAAGGCCGACGGGCTCCACAACGCCGACCTGTACCAGGCGCTCGCGTACGCCACGGTGCTCGGTCTGCGCGAGGCTCACCTCGTGTACGCGGCGGGACGGCAGCCGGAGCGCTTCCACGAGGTACGCGGCACGGCTGCCGGCCGGGACGGACCGGGGGTGCGGCTCTACCAGCACTCCCTGGACCTCTCCCAGGAGCCGGGAGACATTCTGTCGTCGCTCCGGGAGGTCGCCGTCAGGCTGGCCGGGGCCGCGCCGTCCTCGGTCATGAAAGCTCGCCAGACAGAAGGAAAGGGACATCATGCCTAGGCTCGCCTTCACCCAGGGCTTCTGGGACGGCTACGACACGTTGGAGAAGCCGGTGCGAGCCGGTGTCCGCAAGGCCATGGAAAAGTTCCATGCCAAGAGCGCCGCAGAGCTGCATGCGGACAAGGGCCTGCATCTGGAGGCCGTTCAGAACGCCCGGGATCCGCGGATGCGCACCATCCGCGTCACCGACTTCTGGCGGGGCGTCGTCCTCGCCCCCGACGACGGCAGTGACACGTTCCTGCTGGTCAACGTCCTGCCGCACGACGACGCCTACACCTGGGCGGCGAAGCGCCTGTACAGCGCGAACTCCGCGACCAGGGCCCTGGAGGTACGCGACGCCGTCGCTCTGGACGAGCTGACCCCGCTGTACGAGACGGCCGCACGCAACGCTCCCGAGCTGCTGTTCACGGGCGTCTCCGACGGCACTCTGCGCGAACTGGGCATCGACGACCAGGTACTGCGCGCCGCGCGCTCCCTCGTGGACAAGGCCCAGCTGGACGCTTTCGCCACCCTCCTGCCGGAGGATCAGCTGGAGGTGCTGCAGTACCTCGCCGAGGGGTTCGGACCGGAAGAGGTCTACCGGGACGTCGTCACCGTCCGCCGGCCCGCCGACGCGCCCGCCGAGCCGGTCGAGGACCTGGCCACCGTGATCGCCAACACTCCCGCACGCATTCGCCTGGTCACCAGCCCGGACGAACTGGAGGAGATGCTGGAGAAGCCGTTCGAGGCCTGGCGCGTCTTCCTCCACCCCTCCCAGCGCCGCGTGGCCTACCGCACCTCGTACGGGGGTCCCGTCCAGGTCACCGGAGGGCCGGGGACGGGCAAGACGGTCGCCGCCCTGCACCGGGTCAAGCATCTGCTCGGCCGCTCCGAGGACGGCCGCATCCTGCTCACCACCTACACGAACGCGCTCGCCACCGGATTGCGCCAGCTGCTCGGCCTTCTCCTCGACGAGGATGAGGAGCTCCTGGGGCGGGTGGACGTGACGACGGTCGACGCCTACGCGAACGGTGTCGTGCGCACGAAGTCCGGGACCGTGCCCAGGCCCGTCGGGGACCGGGAGCAGCGTCAGCTGTGGGAGAGGGCCGTCAAGCAGCTCGATCTGCCGTTCACCGCCCAGTTCCTGGCGCAGGAGTACCGGCACGTCGTACTCGGCCAGGATCTCCGCGACCTTGACTCCTATCTCGGCGCGAGCCGCCGCGGCCGCGGCACCGGTCTCGGCCACGCACGGCGCCGGGAGGTGTGGAGCGCTGTGGAGCGGTTCGAACAGCTCCTGCGTGACCGTGGTGAGACCACACACCTGCGGGTCTGCGCCCGCGCGGCGGAACTCCTGTCCGGCGACGGGGCTCCGTACGCCCATGTCGTCGTGGACGAGGCGCAGGATCTGCACCCCGCGCAGTGGCGTGTGCTGCGTGCCGCCGTCTCTCCCGGCCCGGACGACATGTTCGTCACCGGTGACCCGCATCAGCGGATCTACGACTCCCGGGTCTCGCTCGGTGCCCTGGGCATAGCCACGGTCGGCCGTAGCTTCCGGCTCCGCGTCAACTACCGCTCCACGGAGGAGATCCTCTCCTGGTCGGCGCGGCTCCTCGCGCCCGTCACCGTCGGAGCACTCGAGGGCGAGGGGACGGATTCGCTGGCCGGATACCGGTCCCTGCTGCACGGGCGCCGCCCCCAGGTACGGGAGTACGCGACGCGGCAGGAGGAGACCGAGGCCCTGGTGGGCCAGGTCCGTGCATTGCTTGCCGAAGGCCTCGCACCGCACGAGATCGGAGTGTGCGCTCGCTTCAACCTCTCCCTGGACGCGGCCGAGAAGAAGCTGACCGCCGCCGGCATCCCGGTGCTACGGGTCAAGGGTCAGACCTCGCAGAAGGCCGAGGGAGTACAACTGGCGACGATGCACGCGATGAAGGGGCTGGAGTTCCGGGCGGTGTCCGTTCTCGGCGCCGACGAGGGCGCAGTCCCGTTCGCCCGTGAGATCACCCCACGCGAGGCGGACCCCCTGCAGCACGAGGCCGACCTGCTCAGGGAACGCTGTCTCCTCTTCGTCGCCTGCACGCGCGCCCGCGAAGTCCTGAGCGTGACGTGGAGCGGAGCTCCGAGCCCGTTCCTGGTCAGTACCGTCTGACCGGCCAGGCGAGCCGCGGAAACAGGCGGGCCGGCACCGCGGGGCCGGTCCGCCCTTGATCTCACTCCTCCGGCGCCAGGGCTCCCGTGGCAAGGCCGTCACGGGCGACTTCGGCGAGCTGTCGGCTCAGCTCGTCGACCCTGCGCATGCCTTCCTCGAATACGGTCAGAGCCCGGAAGGCAGAACCGTACCGCCGCTGATCGTCCAGGCCCATACGAGGGATGCGTGCCCCCCTGCCGTCGAGGCGGTAGGACCCGCTGGCACTGGTGGACCGGCGGGTGTTGAGGGAGCTGCGCAGGAATCCCTGCAGATAGTCCGTATCCAGCTGCTCGCTGGCCGAGACCGGCTCCGGACCGTCGTAGGAGATGAGTCCGGCGCGGGCGAGATCCGCAACGCTGGTCGTGGCGCCGTCCAGTGAGCCCGGCCCACCGCCCGGCGCCAGTTCGGGCAGGAGTGCGGCAAGCCGACGGATCTGGCCCCCCAGCTCATCGCGCAGGGTGGTGTACTCATCGGGGTAGTCGCGGTGCTGGGCCCTCAGGTGGCTGCCGGGGGTCAGGTCGACGGTGTCGTCGAGGAGCTCGACCAGCGGCACGTCGGCGACCTGGTCGGAGCGTGGGTCCAGACTCCCGTCCGGGCTGTTGTCGGTCAGGTCGACCATACGCACGGTCCGGATCATTTCCGTGCTTTCCGCGCTCTCAGGACGCTGCAGGCACCACAGATGGACGGGCATGGCGTGGGATGTCGCCGTCCCCGGCGGTAGAGCGATCACTTGACGCAGGATCCCCCGGCGTACGAGTTCCGCCCGGATGCGGCGGCCTGCCTTGCGGTAGGCGACCGAGGCAGGCATGACCATGAGGACTTGGCCGCCGGCATCGGTATGCGCGTAGGCGTGTTGGAGCCACGCCAGTTCCCCTTCCGCCTTCGAGGGAGTACCGAGTTCCCATCGCGAGTCGAGCAGCAGCTCCTCCCGCCCCCACTCGGTCACACCGGTCGGCGGGTCGCAGACGACCAGGTCCGCTTTGAGACCTGGCCATCCGTCCGCACGCAGGGAGTCACCCGCCACGATGCGCACGTCCGGCCGGTCCAGGAGGTCGGCTCGAAGCTGCGCGAAGCGGGCGCTGTCCGCATCGATCTCCTGGCCGCGACAGTGCGTGCCCCCTTCCGTGGCGACGGACAGGAGCAGCACCCCGATTCCGCAGGCGGGATCGAAGACCGTAGCGTCGGCCGGCAGTTCGGGAGCGAAGTGGCACACAGCACGCACCACGCGCTCAGAGGTCACCTGGTCCGACCCTGCTCGCCGAGCGGAGTCCATGAAACGTTCGGTCAGTCCGTTGACGAGATCGACGGGTGCTTCAGCTCGGACAATCGCCTGTACACGGGTCAAGACATCGTCCGGCAATCCCGCCGCCTTCGCTCCCGCAAGCACCTCGGCCACCTCGGCCAGACCCGCGACCATCTGTTCCCCGTAGGCGGCCCTCATGGCCTGCCACAGCTCGACCTCGGGCGATACCTCCTGGCCTTTGCGCTGCTTGTCCAGCCATGCCTGGACCTCGGCAAGTGCGTAGAGCGGACTGTTCGCGGCGCCGCCCGCCTGCGCGGGGAAGTCGTTGTAACGCCGACGCCAATTAGAGACAGCAGCCCGAGTGACACCGGCCAACCGAGCGATCTCGGAGCCGGTGACCAGGGCGCTGACCGGTGAAGCGGCGTTGTCCTTCATGGACCTCACCGTACACGGGGCGCAATCCGCCTTCCAGGAAGAAGCACGTTGACAGCATAAACACTCCGCCATGTAGCTTCGTGAACACCGCCCGCATCTCTCTTGTCAGCCACCTGTCGACCACCCAAGGGGCCACCCGTAGTGGCGACGACGACCACTCCACATGGTCGCGACTGCTGGGGGCGGCCCCCTGAAGTCCCCCCTCTGATCTGGACGCGACCAGACCATCCGCGCCGCCGGCATCATCAACGGTGAAACGGAAGCGAAGTTCCTCGCATACGAGCTCTCATGGACGACCGACGAACTCCGTTGCTCCCCGCCGGGATCGCTCAACAGGCTCGCACGGCCAGCGAAGGCTACACGTCATCCCCTCAGGCCAAACGGCACAAGTTCAAGGATCAGTCGAGGCCAGACGACAAACGTCAAAACTTAGCCGCTCACGAGAGCGGGCCGTTGAGCCGAGTAGCGATTGCGCATCACCTGCTTGACAGGTGACGGACGCGTGCGCCACCGTCGAGTCGTCACCCGCCAGGGGCAAATCGCGAGTCGATCAGGGTCAGCCGTCTGCGTCCGCGTCAAGGGCGCACCCCTGCTGCCAGAAAGAATCGATTCAGTGGTGTGCACCTTTACGCATGTCGAGCCGTCCGCGCTCCAGTGCCTGGGCGGGTAATCCCGGTGCGCAGGGCCTTTTGCCAGCGCAGTTGCATGTCTTCGTGGGCGGCGGCCCGGCCGAGTGAGGCGTACGCCTCTGCCCGCCGACACTCAGCTCCTGATCAGCAGCTGCAGCTCGAAGGAGTACCGCGATGCCCGGTAGTAGTGGTTCGCGTACTCGACCGCCCGTCCCGTCGTGTCGTATGCGACCCGCCGCATGGTGAGCAGCGGCGCGCCCTCCGGCTCGTGCAGGAGCAACCCCTCCTCAGCGGTGGCGCTGCGGGCGCCGATCGTCTGGCGGGCGCTGTGCGGCGCCGTGCCCGCCGCGCCCATCAGGCGGTACAGGCCCGTCTTCGCCAGCTGCTCCGCGCTCAGCCCCGCCACGTCCGCCGGTATGTGGTTGCGAAGTACGGCGAGTGGCTCCCCGTGCGCCAGACGCAGGCGCTCCACCCGGGTCACCGGCTCGCCCTCCGCCACCCCCAGCGCGGTGGCGACCTCCGCGTCGGCTGCTGTCGCGCAAACCACGAGAACTCGGGTCGCCGGGCGCTGGCCGGCGGACTCCAGATCGTCGTAGAGGCTGCTCAGTTCGAGGGGCCGCTTGACCTGGCTGTGCACCACCAGGGTGCCCACGCCGCGACGGCGGACCATGAGGCCCTTGTCGACCAGCGCCTGGATGGCCTGGCGTACGGTGGGCCGGGACAGGCCCAACCCGGCGGCGAGGTCTATCTCGTTGCCCAGCAGGGAGCCGGGCCGCAACCTGCCCTGTTCGATGGCCTGTTCCAGCTGCTGGGAGAGCTGGTAGTAGAGCGGGACCGGGCTGGAGCGGTCGACGCTGAGGAGAAGGTCCGACACCTCCGCGCGCTCGGCGGTGGACGTTGGTCTCATGCGTAGACACTACAAGACCCTTTACTTAATTGTTAAGACATTAGCTCTTCACGTCATTGTGAATCACATGGCAGGGTCCGGGTACTTCACCGAGGAGACCCCATCCATGAATGTGCTGACCAGACGTGCAATGGCGCTCACTGGCGCCGTCTCCCTGACGTTGATCCTGGCCGCCTGCGGCGGCTCAGGCGATGACACCGGGGGCTCCAACTCCCTTACGATCACGGCCAACGCGATCTCTGGCGGCAAGAACGCCGCGCAGGCGGACTGGATCGAGAAGTGGGTCATCCCGCAGTTCACCAAGGCCCAGAAGGCCAAGGGCGTCGACGTGAAGGTGACGTTCCGACCGAGCGGCGTGGACGACGAGCAGTACAAGACCAAGCTGGCCCTGGACCTGCAGTCGGGCTCCGGACCGGACGTATACGACATCGACGGAATCTGGGTCGGCGAGTTCGCCCAGGCCGGGTACATCAAGCCGTTGAACAACGTTGTCAAGGGTGCTTCCAGCTGGGACGGCTGGAAGCAGATCCCGGATTCCGTGCAGCAGCTGGCGACCTTCGAGGACAAGCTCTACGGCATACCCGGCGGCAGCGACGGCCGGGTGATCTACTACAACAAGGAGCTGTTCAAGCAGGCCGGTCTGCCCGAGAAGTGGCAACCCACCAGCTGGGACCAGATCATCGAGGCCGGCGAGAAGCTGAAGTCGGTCAAGGACGTCACCCCGATCCAGCTCAACGCCGGCACCGCCATGGGTGAGGCCACCACCATGCAGGGCTTCCTGCCGCTGCTGGCCGGCACCGGCGAATCGGCCTGGGCCGATGGCAAGTGGACCGGCGCCACCCAGGGTGTGAAGAACGCCCTGAACCTGTACAGCGAGATCTACGGCGACAAGCTGGGCGACCCCCTGCTGCAGAAGGAGGCCAAGGGCCGCGACAAGTCCTTCGCCGAGTTCGCCGCGGGCAAGATGGGCATGCTGCTCGAGGGCGACTACTTCTGGCGCAGTGTGATCAACCCCAAGGGCGGCGTCGCCCCGATGGAGAAGCGCGACGAGGTCGTGGGCTACGCCAAGATCCCGGCCATGACGGCCGGCTCCGGCGTGAACGGCCAGGACTTCGTCTCCTACTCCGGCGGCGGGGTGCAGACGATCAACCCGAAGAGCAAGAACACCGACCTCGCCTTCGAGCTGATGAAGTTCATGAACTCGGCCGACGCCATCAAGAAGCAGTTGGCCGGCGAGGCCCGGATCACCGCTCGCACCGACGTGAACGACGAGGTGCTGGCGGGCGACCCGATGCTGAGCTTCGTCTCCAAGGACGTCCTGCCCGTCACCTCATTCCGCCCGCCGCTGGCGGAGTACGCACAGGTCTCCACGCTGCTGCAGGAGGCCACGGCCGCGGTGGTCGACGGCAAGAGCCCGGAGCAGGCGGCGGCCGACTACGCGAAGAAGCTGGAAGGGGCCGTGGGCGGTGCCGGCAACATCAAGTCCTGAGCTCGAAGCCGGAACACCGGCGAAGAGCGAGGACGTGGAGCGGCGCCCGGAGGCACCGGGCGCCCCCTCCAACCGTGTCCAGGCCGGCGGCGATGCCGCCGGCCTGGGCCGGGCCCGCGCCACAGCGTTCATCGTCCCGGCGATGCTGCTGATCGCGGCCTTCCTCCTGTTCCCGGCGATCTGGACCATCTACCTCGGTCTCACCGACTACCGGCTGACCGGGCTCGCCGCGGCGAACCCGCAGTTCGTGGGGCTGGACAATCTCCAGAACGCGCTGAGCGACGACCGGTTCGGCAACTCCATGTGGCTGACCGTCGAGTACGTCATCGGCTCGGCCGTCATCGGCCAGGTGCTGCTCGGCTTCGCCGTCGCGTGGGTGATGCGCGAACGGCGCGGGGCGCTCCGCCGCCTCGTCGAGTCGCTGCTGCTGCTCGCCTGGGTGCTGCCCGGCTCCGTGGTGGCGTTCCTGTGGATCGCCCTGCTGGACCGCGACAGCGGCACACTCAACGCCCTGCTCCAGACGCCTGGCACGGGCTGGCTGCTGGAGTACCCGATGGCGTCGATCATCGTGTTCAACATCTGGCGGGGCGCCGCGTTCTCAATGATGCTCTATGCGGCAGCCATCGGGAACGTGCCGCCGTCGCATCTGGAGACCGCCCGGCTGGCCGGCGCCTCCACCTGGCAGCAGCTGCGCGATGTGGTGATCCCGCGGATCAAGGGCCATATCCTGACGAACCTGCTGCTGATCAGCCTGTGGACGTTCAACGACTTCACGCCGTTCCTGCTCACTGCCGGCGGCCCGGACGACAAGACCGAGATCATGCCGGTCTTCATCTACAAGCTCGCACTCAACAGCGGCGAACTGGGTTTCGGCGCGGCGATCTCGGTGCTGATGCTGCTCTTCAACCTGATCATCGCGCTGTTCTATGTGCGGATGCTCAGGTCGCGGAAGGACGATGCCGCATGACCGCCACCGACATCAAGGCGACCAGGCGGGATGCCGCCGACCATGGGGCCGCTTTGGCGCAGGCCCGGCGCGTGCTGCGGCACGCCGGCTTCTACACGTTCATCTGCCTGCTGATCGCGTTCTTCGCACTGCCGCTGCTGTGGCTGCTCGCGGCCCCGTTCGACTCGGCACCCGGCGTCACCGTCTCACTGCCCGACTTCACCCTGCGGAACTTCCAGGTGCTGGCGGACAACCCGTACGCGCTGCGTTCACTGGGCAACTCGGTGATCCTGGCCGGTGGCACGGGCGCGCTGACGCTGCTGTTCTCCGCACTGGCCGCCTATGCGCTGAGCCGGGTGAAACTGCCGGGCCGGGACATGCTGTTGTACGTCCTGCTCCTGCTGTCGTCGATCGTGACCGGTACGGCGGCCATGGTGCCGCTGTTCAACCTGGCCTTCGAGCTGCATCTCATCGACTCCCAGCTCGGCGTGATCCTGATCCTCACCGGCGGCATGCTGCCCAGCGCCATCTTCATCCTGAAGGACTTCATGGACGGCACGCCGGTGTCGTACGAGGAGTCGGCGCGGGTCTTCGGCGCCTCACCGCTGCAGATCGTGCGCCATATCGTCGTGCCGCTGGTGCGGCCGGGTCTGGCGACCATCGCGGTCTGGTCGGTGGCGCAGGTGTGGGGCAACTTCCTGGTCCCGTTCCTGCTGCTCCGCTCGCCGGAGAAGTCCCCGGCCGCGGTGGTGATGTACACCTTCTACACCGAGGGCGGGCAGCCGAACCTCGCGCTCATCTCCACCTACTCCCTGCTCTACTCCCTTCCGGTGGTCCTGATGTTTCTCTTCGTCAGCTCCCGGTACGGATTCCGGTTCCACGGAGGTATCAAGCGCTGATGGCATCTATCACCATGGGCGAACTCGTCAAGGTCTATCCAGGCGGTGTACGCGCGCTGGACTCGATCGGCCTGACGGTCGAAGACGGCGAGTTCTTCGCCTTGCTCGGGCCATCCGGCTGCGGCAAGACCACCCTGCTACGCACCATCGCCGGCCTCGAAGCCTCCAGCGGCGGCTCGATCCAGATCGGCGACCGGGATGTGACGAACACGGCGCCCGGGCAGCGGGATGTGGCGATGGTCTTCCAGGACTACGCCCTGTTCCCGCACATGACGGTCACCGAAAACATCGCCTATCCGCTGCGCATCAAGAAGGTCCCGACGGCCGAACGTACGGAGAAGGCCGCCGAGACGGCCGCCGAGCTGGGCCTGAGCGACTATCTGGCACGCCGCCCCGGGCAGCTGTCCGGCGGGCAGCAGCAGCGGGTGGCGCTGGCCCGGGCGATGGCGTGCCATCCGAAGGTCTTCCTCTTCGATGAGCCGCTGTCCAATCTCGATGCCCGGATGCGCCTGGAGGCCCGTACCTTCCTCAAGCGCCTCCAGCGTGAACTCGGCGTCACCACCGTCTTCGTCACCCACGACCAGGCCGAAGCGCTGGCGCTTGCCGACCGGATCGCGGTGATGGAGGGCGGCCGGATCCGCCAGCTGGGCACGCCGAAGGAGGTGTTCCACCGGCCGGCCAACACCTTTGTGGCCTCGTTCATCGGCTCCACCCCGATGAACCTGCTGGACGCGGTGGTGTCCGGCGGGAACCTGGTTATCGGCGATCAGAAGCTGCCGGTGCCCCCCGGGTACGCGGGCGGTGCGCTGGGCGACGGGGAGAAACTGGTCCTCGGTATCCGTCCGGAGTACCTCTCGTGCTCCACCGAGCCGGTGCAGGACGCCCTCTCCGGCGAGGTCACGGTGATCGAGAACCTGGGCAGCGCCCAGCTGGTGACGCTGCACGGCGGGGCAGGCTTCGTTCAGGTCGTCGTCGACGAGGAGGTCTTCCTCAAGGCCGGCGACAAGGGGTATGCGGTACCACGCCCCGACCGGGTGCTGCTGTACCGCGGCGGTGACCTCATCGACGCCGGAGGCGACGCCGCGGCCAAGGATGCCGCCGGCAGTAAGGCAGGAGCCGCCGCATGACCGTCACCACCACCGTCCACCGCGGCCGCTGGTCGCTGGGGGACCGGCTGGAGCTGATGCTCCGGGAGCTGCCCTTCGAGGTGGCTCCCGGAGCGGCGGCGGTCACCGTCGAGCTGGAATTCGACCGCGAGCAGGGCGTGCTGGACCTTGGCTGTCTCGGCGCGGACGCTTTCCGCGGCTGGTCGGGCGGCGCCCGCGACGTGTACACCGTGGCCGCGGACTGGGCGACGCCCGGCTATCTCAAGGGCGAGCTGGAGACCGGCCTCTGGCACGTACTGCTGCGGCTGCACCGTATCCCGCCAGGCGGCCTGGACTACGAGGTGCGCGTGACCACCTCGACGACCCGCCCCGCCCCCTTGCCCCCGCCCGCCGCGCCGAAGCCGGCGGGCGGGCAGCCGCCCGCCCGCGAGCGCCGGGACATCCCGGCGTCTGGCGAAATGCTCTGGTACGCCGGCGACTTCCACAGCCACACGGTGCACAGCGACGGCGCCCTCACCGTTCCCGAACTGGCCTGGCTGGCTTGCGAGCAGGGTCTGGACTTCCTCGCCGTCACCGACCACAACACGGTCAGCCACCACCCGGAGCTCCCGGCCGTGGGAGCCCGCTACGGCATCAGCCTGCTCCCCGGCCAGGAGGTCACCCGCGACGAGGGCCACGCCAACGTCTTCGGCGACACCGGCTGGGTGGACTTCCGTAAGCCCGCCGACTCCTGGTACCAGCACGCCCGCACCCACGGCGGCGTGATGTCTCTGAACCACCCGCTGGGCAGCGACTGCGCCTGGCGGCTGCCACTCGCCGACCGGCCCCGGCACGCCGAGGTCTGGCACTCCGGCTGGTTCGACCGCCGCTGGGGGGCGCCGCTGTCCTGGGCCCAGGCATGGCGGCCTGATGTCATCGCCATCGGCGGCAGCGACTTCCACCGCCACGGCAACGACGGGCGGCCCGGCTCCCCCACCACCTGGCTGCTCGCCGAAGACGACAGCCCCGCAGCCCTGCTCGCAGCCCTGGCGGCCGGGCGTACGGCGGTCTCCGCAGGCCCCGGTGCGCCCCTGCTGCTGCGGCTCGGGGACGAACTTCTCGCGCTCGGCGCCGAAGGCACCGCACTCATCCGCCCCGACGGACGGCGCGAGCTCGTCCACGCGGACCGCACCACCTTTCCCGCTGAGAGCGGGCTACACCGTCTGGAAAGTTACGAGAACGAGGTGATCGCACTGTGTCAGTGAACATCCGGGTGGCGAACGCACCGGTCAATTTCGGCATCTACGCGGCCGACAGAGCCCCGTTCACCGCCAACGAGCTGCTGAGCGCCCTGGCCGAGGCGGGCTACGAAGGCATCGACTCCGGCCCGATCGGCTATCTGGGCACGGTCGACACCCTCCCGGGTCGGCTCGCGGACGCCGGCCTGGCCCTGGCGGGCGGCTGGATCGACCTGCGCTACGGCGCCGAGGACGGCTTCAGCGCCGACCAGGCCGGTCTTGAGGCGGCCCTCGATGTCTTCACCGCCGTTCCCGTCCCCGACCCGGTCTTCGCTCCGCGCCCCACCCTTGCCTGCCCGGACAACGCCGAGCGGATGGCCCGCCCAGGCATCGCCTACGGCACGGTCGAGGACTGGGCGGGCTTCGCCGCCCGCGTGCAGCGGGCCGCGGACCGGTGCCGGGAGCGTGGTCTGGAGCCTGTGTTCCACCACCACCTGGGTACCGATGTGGAGAGCGCGCAGGAGGTCGAGAAGCTCCTCGAGGCCACCGATGTATCGCTCTGCCTCGACACCGGCCACCTCTATCTGGCCGGCGGCGACCCGCTGGCGGCGCTGCGCGACTGGGCGCCCAGGATCAAGCAGGTGCATATCAAGGACGCCTCCCGCGAGGCCATGGAGCGCACCCGCGCCGCGGGCGGCGACTTCGCCCAGGCGGTACGCGACGGTGCCTTCCCCGTGCTCGGCACGGGCGAGATCGAGATGACCGAGGTCGTGGCCGTACTGCAGGAGACCGGCTACACCGGCTGGGCCGTGATCGAGCAGGACGCACCCGAGACGGGCCGCGAGCCCGCCGGCCTTCTCGCCGACCAGCGGACCAACCGTGAGGCGCTGCGAAAGGCGGGCCTGTGACGACCGACCGCGTCCGGGTAGCGGTGGCCGGCCTCGGCACCATCGCCCAGACCATCCATCTGCCCCTGCTGGAACGCCTCGGCAGCCGCTTCACACTCTACGCCGTCGCGGACGTCTCGCCGTCCGTGGCCGAGCGGACCGGGGAGCGCTACGGTGTCCCGGCCGAGCGCCGCTTCACCAGCGTCGACGCCATGCTTCAGGCGGGCGGCTTCGACGCCGTACTGCTGCTGACCTCCGGCACCCACGCGCCGGCCACCGCCGACGCGCTGCGCCGCGGCTACCACGTACTGGCCGAGAAGCCTCTCGGCTATGCCCAGCAGGAGATGGCCGAACTGGAGGGCCTCGGCGAGGAGCTGACGGCCCGGCTGATGGTCGGCTATATGAAGCAGTACGACCCGGCGGCGCAGCGGCTGACCGCGCTGGTCGAGGAGGCCGGCGGCCCCGCCGCGATCCACCACATCGACGTGACCGTGCTGCACCCCTCCCCTCAGTCGCAGCTGGCCTTCGCCCAACTGCCGCCGCCCGCCGGCGACGTCTCCCCGGATCTGCTGGCCGAGCTGCGCGCCGCAGGGGACAAGCCACTGCGCACCGCCCTCGGCGAGGAGGCACCCGCCGCGCTGCGAGAGCTGTACGGCATCATCATGAACAGCGTCTGCCACGAGTTGTCCCTGATCCGGCTGCTCGCCGGGCCTCCGGCCACCGTCGACCACGCCGTGATGTGGCCCGCCAGGAACGCGGGCCCCGGCGACGCGCCGTCCCTCGAGCTCTCCGGCGAACTGCGGGGCGGCGGCCGGTACGGCATCCGCTGGCTCTACCAGCCCAACTACCCGGCCTACCGGGAGACAGTGGCCGTACACCACGCCACGGGCAGTGCGGAGCTGGTCTTCCCGGCCCCGTATTTCCTCAACGCCCCTACTCTGCTGATCGCGACGACGGGCCGCGAGGAGCAGCAGACCCGTACCGAGTTCCGCTCCCCCGTGAGCGGCTTCGAGGCCGAGCTGACCGCCTTCCACCGGCTCGTGACCCAGGGCGTACCGCCCCTGTCGGGGGTCCCCGACGCGGCCGCCGACATCGCCTTCGCACAAGCGGCCGTCCGGCGCCTCGCCGACCGTGACGGCCTGACCACCGCCGGGGAGTCCGCGCATGAGTGACAGCCATGAGCTCGTAGTAGTCCCGCACACCCACTGGGACCGCGAGTGGTATCTGCCCTTCCAGCGTTTCCGGCTGCAGCTGGTGGCGCTGCTGGACGAGCTGCTGGACCGGATGGAGGCCGACCCGCGCCACCGGTTCACCCTGGACGGACAGATGGCTGCGGTGGACGACTATCTGGAGGTACGCCCGGAGGCCCGCGAGCGGGTGACGGCGCTGGTGAAGTCCGGGCGGCTCGCCGTCGGTCCGTGGGACATCCTGATGGACGAGTTCCTGTGCTCCGGTGAGCAGGTCGTCCGCAATCTGGAGCGCGGGATCCGCCGCTCCGGGGAGCTGGGCGGCACGATGCCCGTCGGCTATCTTCCGGACATGTTCGGCCATATCGCGCAGATGCCGCAGATCCTGCGCGGCGCGGGCCTGGACCACGCCTGCGTCTTCCGCGGCGTGCCCCGCGCCGTCACATCGGACACCTTCGCCTGGGTTTCCCCCGACGGCACCGCGGTGCGCACCCGCTACCTCCCGGCCGGCGGCTACGGCAACGCCGCGGGCCTGCTCGCCGACCGCGGCGCGGTGGCCGAGCGGCTGCGGGAGCTGCATGAGCGGATGAGCGCCTGGACGCTGCCGGAGAGCGGGCCGCTGCTCGGCATGTACGGCTCGGATCACACCGCGCCGGCGACCGACGCCCCCGACCTGTTGGCCGCGGCGGGCCAGGAGACGGGCATCGGAGTTCGGCTGGCCACCCTGGCGGCGTTCTTCGAGGGGCTGCCCGCCGGTACCGACGGGCTGCCGCTGGTGCACGGCGAGCTCCGCAGCCACGCCCGCGCGAACATCCTGCCCGGCGTCAACTCCATCCGCCCGGAGCTGAAGCGGGCGATGAGCCACGCGGAGCGCTGGGTCGAGCGCTACGCCGAGCCGATGGCCGCGCTCTACGGCGACGGCGGCGAGCAGCGGTTCCTGGACATGGCCTGGCAGCGGCTGATCGCCGTCAGCTGCCATGACTCGGTCACCGGCTGCGGCTGCGACGAGACCGCCGTCCAGGTCGGCGCCCGGATGGCGGAGGCCGAGCAGCTGGGCCAGGCGGTGTGCGATCTGATCGGGCAGCGCCGGGCGGCGGCCGTCCCGCTGGACGCGCTGTTGGTCTTCAACCCCTCGCCGCGACAGCGCTCCGGCGTGGTCTTCGCCGAGGTCGACCGGCCGGGTGTGGAGGTGCTCGCCGACGACCGGGACCTGCCGGTGGAGGTCGCGCTCACCCGTATCCACGGAACCGAGCTGTACGGGCGGCACGTCGCCTCCTGGTCGTTGAGCGAGGACGGCTCGACGCTGACCTTCGCTGTGGCCCGCCACGAGTCGGCCCCCTTCGATGTTGCCGAAGTGCGCGAGGCGCTCGGCGAGGGCTGGCGTGAGCGCCGCCTGCGGGTGCGTATCCTCACGTCGCCCGGCGAAAAGGTGCCCGTCTGGGCCGAGGTCCCCGCGCTGGGCTACGCCGCCGTGCGGACGCCGGACCAGGGCTCGCCCGCCGACGCCGCGCTGCCGCCGAACGACGTGCACTGCGACGGCCGGGTGCTGGACAACGGCCTGGTACGGATTGAGGTCGCCGGCGACGGCACCTTCAGCCTGACCGACGCGGACGGCACCACGACCGCCGGCCTCGGCTCGCTCGTCGACGGCGGCGATCTGGGCGACACCTACAACTACGCCCCGCCGGCCGCCGATGTACTGGTTGCCGAGCCCGAGTCGGTACGGATCACGCGCACCGCCGGCTCCCCGCTCTGCGCCGCGCTGGAGGTCGAGCGGCGCTACAGCTGGCCCGCCGCCGGCGACTTCGCCGTGGACGGCCGCTCGGCCCGCACCGAGCCAGTCACCGTCACCCTGCGCGTCGAGCTGCGCGCCGCCGAGCCGTACGCCCGGATCGGTGTCGAATTCGACAACCGCTGCGACGACCACCGGCTGCGCCTGCACCTGCCGCTGCCGGAGCAGGCCGGGTCCTCCTTCGCCGAGGGCCAGTTCGCGGTGGTCGAGCGCGGTCTGACCGCGGAGGGCGGCGGCGGGGAGTACCCGCTGCCGACGTTCCCCGCCGCGGGCTTCGTCGCGGCGGGCGGGCTCGCGGTGCTCCTGGACGAGTACAGCGAGTACGAGCTGGTGGAGGAGGGCCGCGAGCTGGCGCTCACCTTGCTCCGCTCGTCCGGTCAGATCTCCCGCAACCGGATCCCGCTGCGCGACGAGCCGGCCGGCCCGCAGGTGCCGACGCCGGGTGCGCAGAGCCGCGGCCTCCGCTCGGTATCGCTGGCCCTGCTGCCGTACGCCGGTGCCTGGACCTCGGCGTCGGATGCGGTGCTGCGGGCGGCGGAGGAGTTCCGGCACGACCTGTACGCCGTCCCGGGCACGGCCGAGGCGTCCGCGCCGCTGCCGGAGCGGGAGCGCGGTCTCGCGGTCGAGGGCCCCGGCGTGGTGCTGACCAGCACCCGCGAGCGGGACGGCTGGAGCGAGGTCCGCGTCGTCGCCGAGGGCGGCGCGGACACTGTGGCCGTGATCGAAAGCGGCTTCACCCGGGCCCGGCGCTGCGATCTGCTGGGCCGCCCCGGCGAGGAGCTGCCCGTGGACGGGGGCGTGCTGCGGCTGCCGCTGCGCGCCTGGGAGATCGCGACCGTACAGCTCGGCCACTGAATGGCCAGGCCCGTCCTGCCGGAGGAGACATGAACGCAAACCAGGCGCCGGAAACACCTTTCGACGTGATCACCATGGGTCGCATCGGTGTGGACATCTACCCCCTGCAGACCGGCGTACCGCTGCCAGCGGTGGAGTCCTTCGGCAAGTTCCTGGGCGGATCGGCCACCAATGTGGCGGTCGCCGCCGCGCGGCTCGGCTGCCGCGCGGCGGTGATCAGCCGCACCGGGCGAGACCCCTTCGGCGACTACTGCCGCCAGGCGCTGACCGATGAGTTCGGCGTGGACGCGCGGTGGGTCACGGAGGTGCCGGAGTACCCGACCCCGGTCACCTTCTGTGAGATCTTCCCGCCCGATGACTTCCCGCTGTACTTCTACCGGCAGCCGAAGGCGCCGGATCTGGAAATCCACTCGAAGGAGCTGAACCTCGCCGCGATCTGCGCGGCCCGGATCTTCTGGATGACCGGAACCGGGCTCTGCGAGCAGCCCAGCCGCACGGCGACCCTGGCGGCCCTGGCAGCCAGAAGCGAGGCGCGTACGGCGAAGGAGGCGGGCGCCGCGCAGACCGCCACCGTCTTCGACCTGGACTGGCGCCCGATGTTCTGGCACTCCGGTCCCGAAGAGGCGCGCGCGTACTACACGCAGGCGCTGCGCCACGCCACGGTCAGCGTCGGCAACCTTGAGGAGTGCGCGCTCGCCACTGGCGAGCGCGAGCCCCGTGCCTGCGCCGAGGCGCTGCTCGCCGCCGGGGTCGAGCTGGCCGTCGTCAAACAGGGTCCCAAGGGCGTCATGGCCGTGCACCGGGACGGCACCGAGGCCGAGGTCCCGCCGCACCCGGTCGAGGTGGTCAACGGGCTTGGCGCGGGTGACGCGTTCGGCGGGGCCCTGTGCCACGGCCTGCTGTCGGGCTGGGACCTGACGGCGATCATGCGCTACGCGAACGCGGCCGGCGCTCTGGTCGCCTCCCGCCTCGCCTGCTCCTCCGCGATGCCGACCACCGCCGAGGTCGACGCGCTTCTCAGCTCCGCTGAGGTGCCGGGGTGAAAGCTCCTTGGCTCCGCCCCCAGACCTCCATGGGAGCAAGGCGGTTGCGGCAGCGCGTAGGCAGATGACTCCTTCAGCACAGCAAGTCAGAAAGAGAAAATCTCAGTTGAGCCTCACTATCTCCGACCTCACCGCCGTGCGATCGAGCCACCCCGAAGCAATCGCCGAGGCCGCCGACCGGCGGGTCCGCCGCCCGCTGGTGGGCGACGGCGGACGACTGATGATCGTCGCGGCCGACCATCCGGCGCGCGGAGCCCTTGCCGTCGGGGGACAGCGGCTCGCCATGGCCAACCGCAACGAGCTGCTCGACCGTCTCACCATCGCCCTGTCCCGGCCGGGCGTGGACGGCGTGCTCGCCACCGCCGACATCCTTGACGACCTGCTCCTGCTGGGCGCCCTCGACAACAAAGTGGTGCTGTGCTCGATGAACCGGGGCGGGCTGGCCGGCTCGTCCTTCGAGCTGGACGACCGGTTCACCGGCTATCGCCCGCAGGACATCGAGCGGCACCGCTTCGACGGCGGCAAGCTGCTGCTGCGGATCGACTACGACGACGCCGGCTCGCTGGCGACCATGGAGTCGGCGGCTCGGGCGATCGATGAGATGGCGGAGCGGCGGCTGCCGGTCTTCGTCGAGCCGTTCATCTCGCGGCGTGTGGACGGCCGGGTGTGCAACGACCTCGGCGGCGAGGCCGTCGCCACCGCGATCGCGGTGGCCTCCGGCCTTGGCGGCACCTCGGCCTACACCTGGCTGAAGCTGCCGGTCACCGCCGATCCTGACGACATGGCCGAGGCTGTGGAGAGCTCCACACTGCCCGCTGTGGTGCTGGGCGGCGAGGTCAGCAGGGAACAGGACGCCACCTACGAGAAGTGGCGCAGGGCGCTTTCGCTGCCCACCGTGCGCGGACTGGTCGTGGGCCGCTCCCTGCTCTATCCGCCGGACGGCGACGTGGCGGCGGCGGTCGACACGGCCGTCGGGCTGCTTTGACCGGATCAGGACCAAGAGAGGCTGACAATATGACGCTGGATCCATATGTTCCGGCGGGAAGCGCGGCGCGCGGACCGTATCTGATGGACATCAGCCCTCAGCGCGCGGGCTGGGAGCACTCCTCGCTGCGGGTGCTTGGGCTGGCGCCCGCCACCGAGCACACGTTCGCCACCGGCGACAGCGAGTGGATCGTTCTGCCGCTCTCCGGCGCCTGCACGGTGACCTGCGACGACGCCGAGTTCGACATCCAGGGCCGCAAGGACGTCTTCAGCGGCGTCAGCGACTTCGCCTATGTGCCGCGTGACGCTGCGGTGACGGTACGGACGGAAGCCGGCGGCCGCTTCGCTCTGACCGGCGCCCGCTGCGAACGCCGGCTGCCTGCTCGCTACAGGCCCGCGTCCAGTGTTCCTGTGGAGCTGCGCGGCAGCGGCTCCTGCTCGCGTCAGGTCAACAACTTCGCGGCGGCCGGGGTGTTCGAAGCTGATCGGCTGATCGCCGTGGAGGTGCTGACGCCCGGCGGCAACTGGTCGTCGTATCCGGCGCACAAGCACGACGAACACCGGCCTGGCGAGGAGTCCCGGCTGGAGGAGATCTACTACTTCGAGACCGCCGCCCACAACGGCAGCCCCGGCCTTGGCTACCAGCGTGTCAGCCCGTCCGGCCGCGGCCGGAACACCGATGTGCTGGCGGAGGTGCGCAGCGGCGACGCGGTGCTGATACCGGACGGCTGGCACGGCCCTTCGATGGCCTCGCCGGGCCATGACCTGTACTACCTGAACGTGATGGCGGGCCCGGGCCCTGAGCGCAGCTGGCTGATCTGCGACCATCCCGACCAGACCTGGATCCGCGGCACCTGGCCGGACACCCCGGTGGACCCGCGGCTGCCGTTCTACGAAGCCCCGGAGGCCTAAGGCATGACCGACAAGCCCGTGATCCGACTGACCGTCGCGCAGGCGCTGGTCCGCTTCCTCGCCGCCCAGCACACCGAGCGGGACGGCCGCCGGCAGCGGCTGATCAACGCCACCTGGGGGATCTTCGGTCACGGCAATGTGGCCGGTCTCGGCCAGGCGCTGGTCGAGTACGCCGAAGAGATGCCCTATCTCCAGGGCCGTAACGAGCAGGCGATGGTGCACGCCGCAGTCGCCTACGCCCGGCACTCCAACCGGCTGCGCGCGCAGGCCGTGACGACGTCCATCGGCCCCGGCGCCACCAACCTCGTCACCGGCGCCGCCCTCGCAACGATCAACCGGCTGCCGGTGCTCCTGCTCCCCGGCGACGTCTTCGCGACCCGCCCGGCCGACCCCGTACTCCAGCAGCTGGAGCACCCTCTGGCCGGGGACGTCTCAGTCAACGACACCCTGCGTCCCGTCTCCCGCTACTTCGACCGGATCACCCGCCCCGAGGCGCTGATCCCGGCCGCCCTGCAGGCGATGCGGGTGCTCACCGACCCGGTGGAGACGGGCGCCGTGACCCTCGCCCTCCCGCAGGACGTGCAGGCGGAAGCCTTCGACTGGCCCCAGGAGTTCTTCGCGGAGCGGGTCTGGCAGGTGCGCAGGCCCGCGCCCGAGCCGCGGGCGGTCGCCGAGGCCGCGGCGGCGGTAAGAGCCGCACGCCGTCCCCTGATCGTCGCCGGCGGTGGTATCCACCACAGCGAGGCCGAGGAGGCGCTGCGCGTCCTGGTCGACGCCACCGGCATCCCGGTCGCATCCACCCAGGCGGGCAAGGGCTCCCTGCGCCACGACCACCCCGCCGACCTGGGCGGTATCGGCCACACGGGCACCGAGGCGGCCGACGCCGTCGCCCGTAAGGCCGACCTGGTGATCGGCGTCGGCACCCGCTACTCGGACTTCACCACCTCGTCGAACACCCTCTTCGCGGCGCCGGACGTCCGCTTCGTGGGCCTCAACGTCGACGCGCGCGACGCCCATAAGCTGGCCGGACTGGGCCTGGTCGCCGACGCCCGCGAGGGCCTGTCGGCGCTCACCGGGGCCTTGGCCGGCTACCGGGTGGACGAGGCGTACCGGACCCAGTATGCGGCGGCGAAGGCGCGCTGGGAGCCGGTGATCGAGGCCGCGTACGCCGCCCCGGACGGCGCGGCCCGACCGACCCAGACGCAGGTGCTTGGCGCGCTGGACGCGGTGGTCGGCGAGCTGGATGTCGTCATCAACGCCGCCGGGTCGATGCCCGGCGATCTGCACAAGCTGTGGCGGGCGCGCTCGCCACGCCAGTACCACGTCGAGTACGGCTTCTCCTGTATGGGCTACGAGATCCCGGGGGCCATCGGCGTCCGGCTGGCCGCAGGACCGGACACCCCGGTGTGGGCGCTGGTTGGTGACGGTACGTATCTGATGCTGCCGACGGAGATCGTCACAGCCGTGCAGGAGGGCATCGCGATCAAGATGGTCCTTGTCCAGAACCACGGCTACGCCTCCATCGGCGGCCTGTCCGAGCAGACCGGCGCCGAGCGCTTCGGCACCGCCTACCGCTACCGCACCCCGGACGGCGCCTACGCCGGAGACCCGCTGCCGGTGGACCTGGCGGCCAACGCCGCGTCACTGGGCATGGAGGTCCTGCGGGCCTCTACAGTGGCCGCCCTGCACGACGCTCTGGCGAAGGCGCGGGCGGCTGCGGAGCCGGTCTGTGTATACGTGGAGACGGCCGAGCCCGATGCCTCGGCCGTTCCCCCGACGGCCGCCTGGTGGGACGTCCCGGTGGCGGCGGCCGCCACCCGGCAGGCCGCGGCCGGGGCGCGCGAGACGTACGTGCGGGAGAAGGCACGGCAGCGGCGCCACCTATGACAGACCAGGCTGCTCCGCCTTCAAGTCCCGGACGGCGCCGCCCCTGACCGACCAGCTAACAGCACGGTGCAGGTACCTCTGGAAGTGGTACTCCGACTCACCGACGATCACCAGGCTGTCCAGCGCCCACCGACAGGAACAACTACGGTGGCTGGCCAGG
Organism: Streptomyces sp. NPDC057428; assembly: GCF_042803195.1. Lineage (NCBI taxonomy): Bacteria > Bacillati > Actinomycetota > Actinomycetes > Kitasatosporales > Streptomycetaceae > Streptomyces > Streptomyces sp. NPDC057428. The sequence goes on along the minus strand of NZ_JBHVCT010000004.1, from coordinate 8,335 downwards.
TAAAGGCTTCCGCGAACGTCATGCTCGGCCGGCAGGCCTTCAGTCCAGGTACCACGCAGGCCCCAGTTCCTGGGAGCCATGTAAGAGCCCCGCCCTCCCCCGATGACGGTCCAGGCCACGAGTTCAGCCGGGATCCCGCCCGATCCGAAGAAACGACTGCACCCTGCCGTCACGCCGGCCGCCGCCGGTGCGTGCACCGGCGGCGCTTGTCAGGAAGCACCTGGGTGATGCCCTGACAGTCGCAGTGTTCCAGCAAGGGAACGGTGACGCATTATCCGAGGAAGCTCAACCGCACCCGCCGGTCCGCGTTGTCGACGTTCGTGTCCACCAGGCACACGGACTGCCAAGTCCCGAGCTCCAGCTGTCCCCCGATCACCGGCAGGGTCGCATGCGGTGGCACCAGGGCGGGAAGCACGTGGTCGCGGCCGTGCCCCGGGCTGCCGTGGCGGTGGCGCCAGCGGTCGTCGGCCGGGAGCAGGTCCTGCAGAGCGGCGAGGAGGTCGTCGTCGCTGCCGGCGCCCGTCTCCAGGATCGCGATTCCGGCAGTGGCGTGGGGCACGAAGATGTTGAGCAGGCCGTCCCGGCCGGGAGCCGAGCGGGCGAGAAACTGGGCACAGTCCTCAGTCAGGTCCGTGACCGTTTCGGACCGTCCTGTGGTGACGCTGAGCACGTGTGTGGCAAAGGTGTCGGACATGGCCCCATTCTCCCGGGCGGGGCGGAAGTCTGCGAAGCCTGTCCGCGTCGGGCGGATCAGGTGCGGGCAGGACGACCGAAGCCCCGGGAAGACGCGGGCCTCCCCCGCAGTTGGTAGAAGCGTGAACGATATCGGGATCCGCGAGCAGGACGTGGTCGTCATCGGCGCCGGTCAGGCGGGGCTGTCCGCCGCGTACCACCTGCGCCGCAGCGGACTCGAGCCCGGCCGGGACTTCGCGGTGCTCGACCACGCTCCGCACCCCGGCGGTGCGTGGCAGTTCCGCTGGCCCTCGCTCACCTACGGCAAGGTGCACGGTATGCACTCCCTGCCGGGCCTGGAGCTCACCGGCGCCGACGGGAACCGGCCTTCGTCCGAGGTCATCGGCGAGTACTTCGACGCGTACGAGCGGCGGTTCGGCCTGCGGGTGCACCGGGCCGTCGAGGTGAGCGCCGTACGCGAGGGCGACGGCGGTCGTCTGCTGGTCGAGACTTCCGAGGGTGTGTACTCCACGCGCGCACTGATCAACGCCACCGGCACATGGGACCGTCCGTTCTGGCCGCGCTATCCAGGCCAGGAGACCTTTCTCGGCCGGCAGCTGCACACCGCGAACTATCGGGGGCCCGCGGAGTTCGCCGGCCTGCGCGTGATGGTGGTCGGGGGCGGCGCGTCGGGTACGCAGCATCTGATGGAGATCGCCGAGGTGGCCCAGGAGACGTTCTGGGTGACCCGTCGGCCGCCTGTGTTCCGGGAAGGGCCCTTCGGCGAGGACGCGGGCCGGGCCGCCGTGGCCATGGTGGACGAGCGCGTACGCCGGGGACTTCCGCCGCAGAGCGTGGTCAGCGTGACCGGTCTGCCGCTCAACGACGCCGTACGTCGCGCTCGCGAGCGGGGGATCCTGGACCGCCTCCCGATGTTCGAGCGGATCACCCCGGATGGACTCGTCTGGTCCGACGGCCGGTCCGTCCGGGCCGACGTGATCCTCTGGGCGACCGGCTTCCGCGCCGCCGTCGACCATCTGGCGCCACTCAAGCTCCGTGAACCCGGCGGCGGCATCCGCGTCGAGGAGACACGGGCCGTACGGGATCCACGCGTCCATCTCGTCGGCTACGGCCCGTCCGCCAGCACCATCGGCGCCAATCGGGCCGGGCGGGCCGCCGCCCGCTCGGTCACCAGGCTGCTGAACGGCGTTCCGGCCCTGGGCTGACCACCCGGTCCACTGGTCGACACGCGTCCACGTGACCGCTGCGGGGCGCTCGTCGGGCGTCGGGCGTCGGGCGTACGCGGGAGTGGTCGCGGGGGCGTGCGAAGTACGGGACCGCAGGAGGTCAGCGTCTCAGACGGCGGCTGCGGGGGCCGGCGCGTTGCTGTCGCGGCGGATCAGGGCGGCGTAGCGGCCGCCCTTGGCCAGCAGTTCCTCGTGTGTGCCCCGCTCTGCCGCGCGGCCCTCGTCCAGCACCACGATCTGGTCCGCGTCCCGGACGGTGGACAGCCGGTGCGCGATCGTGAGTGTGGTGCGGCCCTCGGACAGGGCGTCGATGGCCTGCTGGACGGCGTGTTCGGTACGGGTGTCGAGGGCGCTGGTCGCCTCGTCGAGAATCAGCACGGGCGGGTCCCGGAGAATCGTCCGGGCGATCGCCAGCCGCTGCTTCTCGCCGCCCGAGAACCGGTATCCACGCTCGCCCACGAGGGTGTCGTAGCCGTCGGGCAGGCCGGCGATGTGGTCGTGGATCTGCGCGGCGCGCGCAGCGGCCTCGATCTCCTCGTCGGTGGCGTCCGGCTTGGCGAAGCGGAGGTTCTCGGCGACCGAGGCGTGGAAGAGGTAGGTCTCCTGGGAGACCACGCCCACGGCGCGGGCGAGGGTGTCGAAGTCCAGGTCGCGCACGTCGATGCCGTCGATCGTGACGCGGCCGCCGGTGACGTCGTACAGGCGTGGCACCAGGTAGCTGAGGGTGGACTTGCCCGATCCGGTGGGGCCGACGACTGCCAGGCTGTTCCCGGCCGGTACCGCCACGTCGATTCCGCTCAGGGTGGGGCCGCTCTTCTCGTCGTAGCTGAAGGTGACGTCCTCGAAGGCGACCTCGCCCCGGATGCGCTCCAGCCGGACCGGCTTGTCGGGTTCGGTGATGTCCACCTTCAGATCGAGGTACTCGAAGATGCGGGCGAACAGGGCCAGGGACGTCTGCATCTGCACCCCGGTGGAGAGCAGGCTCACGGCCGGGCGGAAGAGGCCCTGCTGGAGCGAGACGAAGGCGACGAGCGTCCCGATGGAGACGCCGGTGGCACCCGACTGGAGGGTGAGCCCCGCTGCCCAGTAGATGACGGCGGGCATGGCCGCCATCACGATCCCGATCGTCGACATCCGCCAGCGTCCGGCCATGTTGGAGCGCACTTCGAGGTCGACCAGGCGCTCCGACTCCTCGGTGAAGGTCTTGGTGAGGGAGTCCGAGCGGCCCATGGTGCGGCCGAGCAGGATGCCGCTGACCGAGAGCGATTCGGTGACGGTGGCGGCCATGGCGGCCATCTGCCGCTGGCGCTGGGTGGTGATCTTCTTGCGTTCCCGGCCCACGCGCCGGCTGATCCAGACGAAGACCGGCAGGAGCAGCAGCGAGACGACGGTGAGCCGCCAGTCGAGCGCGAGCATGGCGACCACGGTGGCGATGACGGCTGTGAGGTTGGAGACCAGGGAGGTCGCGGTGGAGGTGACCGTCGCCTGCATCCCGCCGATGTCGTTGGCGATGCGCGACTGCACCTCACCCGTGCGGGTCCGGGTGAAGAAGGCGACCGGCATCCGTTGCAGTTGCGTGTAGACGGCGGTGCGCAGGTCGTGCATGACGCGTTGGCCGACGGTGGTGGAGATGAGGGTCTGCAGGACGCCGAAGACGCTGTTCATGACCGCGGTGAGGATCATGCCGAGGGCGAGCAGGGTGAGCAGGCCCGTGCGCCCCTGGGGGATCGCGGTGTCCAGGATCTCGCGGAGGAGGAAGGGCGAGGCGACCGACACCAGTGAGGATGCGCCGACCAGGAGTGCGACCACGGCGAGCCTGCCGCGGTAGGGGCGGAACAGCCGGAAGATGCGGCGCAGCTCGGCGGGCGGCTGCCCGGCTTCGGTGGCTGAGGGTGTCCAGGTGGGCTCGTCGGGTTTCATGGGCTCCTTCAAGAGCGTGCGAGGGGAGGGCCGGGCGGGCTCGGGCCTCGGGGCGGGCGTCTCGGAAGCCGCCGCACGAGTCGATTCGAGAGCCTAGCTCATTGTTACCTGTGTACACAATGAACGACGTCCTGATATTGTTCCCCCATGGACTCCCCCGACTCCGACGGCATGCTGGCCGAACAACTGCTGAGGCTCACGCGGCGCCTCCAGCGCATCCAGAGCCGGCAGCTGGAGCCGATCGGCATCACGCCGGCCCAGTTCCGGCTGCTGCGCACGACCGCTCACTACGACGGGCCACCCCGGATGGCCGATCTGGCCGAGCGGCTGGACGTCGTCCCCCGGGCCGTGACCACCCTCGTGGACGGCCTGGAGGCGAGCGGCCGGGTGCGGCGCGCACCGGACCCGACCAACCGCAGGGTCGTCCGCATCGAGATCACCGAGGAGGGCCGGGCCGTCCTCCGCTCGATGCGCGCCGCGCGCAAGGCCGCCGCGGAGGAGATCCTGGCTCCGTTGACCGCCGATCAGCGTGAGGTGCTCGGTGGGTTGCTGACCGCTCTGGTCGACGGAATGCCGGAGCGCCGCCGCTGCTGAGGCCGCGGTGCGACACCCGCACCGCGTCGTCGAGGGGACCCGGACCGGCCACCGGGGGCACTACCACTCAGCGCTCATCGAGCTGGAGAAGGCGACCCGGCCCGTCATCTGACCGCCGGTCCACGGGAATAACCGGTTGCCCCGGGAGGGGTCACGAAGCGAAGCTTGCGCGGTTTGGTCCCCCGCTGTTCCACGAGGTCCGCACGTGGCCTCCGCCATCCGATTCCTGGGACGACATGCAGATTCACGATCTTCCGTATTCGGATCCCGGCGATCCCGATGTACGGTCCGGCCCCCGTTTCCTGTACTGGCTCGGAAGAAGTCAACTCACCGGTCAACTCAAGTCCCTGTCCTGGGGACTGCTCCACCACTGCGCGATCGCGGGCCTCCCGCTCGCCGTCGGATTCGCGGTGCAGGCCGTCATCGACCGTTCCGGCCGGGATCTTGTCCTGGCCGGAGGGCTCCTGTTCCTCCTCGGCGTCCTCATCGCCGTGGGCGACACCATGCTCCACCGGACCGCGGTCACCAACTGGATCACGGCCGCGGCCCGGGTGCAGCAGCTGCTGGCCCGCAAGACCGCCGAACTGGGCTCGGCCCTGACCCGGCGGGTAGCGGCGGGCGAGGTGGTCGCCGTCTCCACCGGTGACGTCGAGAAGATCGGCTGGTTCGTCGAGGCCCTGTCCCGTTTCGCCGCCGCGGCCACGGCCCTCGTGCTGATCTGCGTCGGGCTGGTCCTCTATCTGCCGTCGCTCGGCGTACTGGTCGCGATCGCCACCCCCGTCCTCGCCCTGGCCGTGCTCCCGCTGCTCCCCCGGGCCACCCGCAGGGCGGATCTCCAGCGCGAGAAGGCGGGCCGGGCCACCGAACTGGCCTCCGACACGGTCGCCGGGCTCCGGGTGCTGCGCGGCATCGGAGGCGAGGACCTGTTCCTGGGCCGCTACCGCCGTGCTTCCCAGGAGGTCCGCGAAGCTGCCGTGCGCAGCGCCCGCATGTGGGCCCTCATCTCCGCGATCCAGGTGTTCCTGCCGGGAGTTCTGCTGATCTCGCTGGTCTGGTACGGGGCGACGCTGGCCAGGGACGGCCGGATCGAGATCGGCCAGCTGGTCACCGTGTACAGCGCGGCGACCCTGATGCTGTTCCCGCTGCGCAACGTGGAGGAGATCGCGATGGCGTACTCCTTCTCGCGGCCGTCGGCGCAGCGGGCGGTCCGGGTACTCTCCCTGCGCCGCAGCACCCGGGCCTCGACGGTCGACGCCGCACCCCGGGGTGACCTGTACGACCCGGTAACGGGACTCATGGCGCCGCAGGGCCTGTTCACCGCGGTCGTCTGCGGCGATCCCGACGAGGCGGGCAGGCTCGCCGAACGGCTGGGCGGTCACGCCGAGCAGGACGACGACTCCGCTGCTGCCCCTTCCGTGCTGCTCGGCGGCGTGCCGCTGGACGAACTACCGCTCGCCGAGGCGCGGGCCGCGGTGCTGGTGCAGGACAAGGACCCGGTACTGCTCTCGGGGACACTGCGCGAACTGCTGGACGTGCCGTCCTCGGGTGACGTCACGCCCGGCGACGCACTCGCCGCCGCCCAGTGCGGCGATGTGCTGGACGCCTTGGCCCAGGCCTCCGTCGACGCGGGAGGCGATCCCATGGACACCCGTATCACCGAGCGTGGGAGATCGCTGTCCGGAGGTCAGAGGCAGCGGCTCGCGCTCGCCCGTTCGCTGGTCACCGATCCGGAGGCCCTCGTGCTGGACGAGCCGACGTCAGCCGTCGACTCACACACGGAGGCCAGGGTCGCGGCCGGCATCGAGGGACTGCGCCGGGGCCGCACCACGGTGGCCTTCGCGTCGTCCCCGCTGCTGCTGGACCTGGCTGACCGCGTCGTGCTGGTGCACGAGGGCACCGTCGTGGCAGCCGGCACACACCGCGAACTGCTCCGGGACGAACCGCGTTACAGGGCGGTCGTCACCCGCGAGACCGAGGACGAGGCCACGGCACCCGCCGCGCGGGACGGTCTCGCCGTCGTCGACGGCCTCCGGCAGGCGCGGACGGCCGAGGAAATCGAGGAGAGAGCATGATCGGCGTGGCTCCACCGGCGTACGACCCGGCTGCCCCCGAGTCGGCGACGACCCTGCCCGTGGGGACGCCGACCACGGTGCGGACGTACGTACGCGCGCTGCTTCGGCGCCACCGCAGGGCGTTCGCGGTACTGATCGCGGTGAACGCCGTCGCGGTGATCGCGTCGATCACCGGGCCCTATCTGCTGGGCGGGCTGGTCGAGGACCTGTCCGACGGGGTCACGGACCTGCATCTGGAACGGACCGCAGCGGTGTTCGCCCTGGCGCTGATCGTGCAGACCGTGTTCACCCGGACCATGCGGCTGCGCGGTGCCATGCTCGGCGAGGAGATGCTCGCCGATCTGCGCGAGGACTTCCTCGTACGCTCGGTCGGGCTGCCGCCCGGCGTCCTGGAGCGGGCCGGTACCGGGGATCTGCTGTCCAGGATCACGACGGACATCGACCGGCTGGCCAACGCGATGCGCGAGGCCGTGCCGCAGCTGGCCATCGGGGTGGTCTGGGCCGGACTGCTGCTCGGCGCGCTCGCCGTCACGGCCCCGCCGCTGGCACTCGCCGTGCTGATCGCGCTCCCGGTGCTCGTCATCGGCTGCCGCTGGTACTTCCGCCGCGCGCCGTCGGCGTACCGCTCGGAGGCCGCCGGATACGCGGCGGTCGCGGCGGTGCTGGCCGAGACCGTGGACGCCGGGCGGACCGTGGAGTCCCACCGCCTCGGCGCCCGCAGGATCGCGTTGTCGGACCGGCGGGTGGCGGAGTGGACGGCCTGGGAGCGGTACACGCTGTTCCTGCGCTCGGTGCTGTTCCCGGTCATCAACACCACCTACGTCACGATCCTGGGCGCGGTACTGCTGCTGGGCGGCTGGTTCGTGATGGAGGACTGGATCACCGTCGGACAGTTGACGACGGGGGCTCTGCTGGCGCAGATGATGGTGGACCCGCTCGGCCTGATCCTCCGCTGGTACGACGAACTCCAGGTGGCACAGGTGTCGTTGGCCCGGCTGGTCGGCGTCCGGGAGATCGAACCGGGCGCCGGCGACGACCTGATCGGTCCGGACGGCCGTGAGGTCAGGGCCGACGAGGTGCGGTTCGGGTACCGCGCGGGCGTGGATGTGCTGCACCGGGTGTCCCTGGAGGTGGCCCCGGGGACCCGGCTGGCTCTGGTCGGGCCGTCCGGGGCGGGCAAGTCGACTCTGGGCCGGCTGCTGGCCGGGATCTACGCCCCCCGGACCGGCGAGGTCACCCTGGGCGGCGCCGAGCTGTCCCGCATGACGGCGGAGCGGGTGCGGTCCCATGTCGCCCTGGTCAACCAGGAGCACCACGTGTTCGTGGGTTCGCTGCGGGACAACCTCCTGCTGGCCCGTACGGACGCCGAGGACGCGGAGCTGTGGGCCTCGCTGGCCGCGGTGGACGCGGACGGCTGGGCCCGGGCCCTGGACAAGGGGCTGGACGCGGAGGTCGGCTCCGGCGGACTGGCCCTCACCCCGGCGCAGGCGCAGCAGGTCGCGCTGGCCCGGCTCGTGCTGGCGGACCCGCACACACTGGTGCTGGACGAGGCGACGTCTCTGCTCGATCCCAGGGCGGCCCGTCACCTGGAGCGTTCGCTCGCCAGGGTGCTCGACGGCCGTACGGTCGTGGCGATCGCGCACCGGCTGCACACCGCGCACGACGCGGACGTGATCGCGGTGGTCGAGGACGGCCGGATCAGCGAGCTCGGCAGTCATGACGCGCTCGTGGCCGCAGACGGCGCCTATGCGGCGCTGTGGCGTTCCTGGCACGGCTGAGCCGACGCGCTCAGGGGCTCGGCGGTGCCGGTGGGGGCGCCCCCACCGGCAC
>NZ_JBHVCT010000003.1:0-163916 GCF_042803195.1 Streptomyces sp. NPDC057428 | reverse complement strand
CTCAGCAGGGACCGGCAACGTGCCCTCACGGAACCAGCGATACGCGGTCTGTCGATGCACACCGTTCGCTTCCGCCCACTCCGTAAGATTCATAAACAAGATCGTAACATTGCTCGAGTGTTCTAACACTCACTCAATCGACCATAGGGGCGCACAGCTGCCCACCCCCTTCCAGACAGCTGAAGTTTAGTCGGGATGGAGGTATAAGCCCAGGTCGGAGGGTGTTTGGGGTGGCCCGGGGGAGGCCTGAGCGCCGGTGTGCCCCGCGACGGGCGCCGGGACGAGGGCGGGGGTGAACGGGAGGGTGAACGCCCTTGGAGGAGCCCTTCGGTGGTCCCTGCGGGGTGTTCCAGGGCGCTGCCCAGCAGTCTTTCTCCGCGACTTCACAAGCCGTACCCCACAGCGCGCCGGGATACCGCCGGCGGGCGTGGGCAACAGTGTGTCCTGGAGGCCGCCGGGGGTCAGCCGAAGAGGTCGACCAGTCCGTTCACCCACACCGCGAGGAACGCGAGCGTGACGGCCAGGCACCCCAGAGCGGCCAGGGACCGGCCGAACGAGCCGTCGTCCGTGGTGCCGTTCCCGGCGTCCCGGAGGGTGTCCCAGTCGAGATCCCGGCCCGCGGACGCGCTCGCCGAGAGCCGTACGGACGCCAGCTCCCGCGCCGCGAAGGCGGAACCCGCGGCCGTCTTCGGACCACGCCAGGCCAGGGCCCTCATCCGGCGTACGGGATCGGCGTACCGCGTCTCGAAAGCGGCGGTCTCCTCGGCGGAGCGGTCCTCCTCCAGGTATATCCAGCGTCCGGCCTCCGCGGGGTCGCCGTACAGCCGGTACACCTCGGCCAGGCGACGGCGCAGCGCCTGGTCGTGCGGGAAGGAGGAGACCAGCCCGCGCAACCGCTGTCGTGCCATGGGTACGCGCCCGGCGGCGAGGTCGGCGTCGACGCGCGCCAGGGTGTCGGTCTGTGCCATGGCCACATCATCGGCGCCGACCGGTCTGCGGGTCGACCGGATTTCGGGACGGCCCGGCAGGGGTGCTGTGGCGCGTCTGCGGGGGTGGGCCCGGGGCGGACTGTCGGCGGCGACCGGTAGCGTCGTCGCATGTCCAACATGGCCGTGCTCGAAGGCGTCCTGGAGCGCATCACCTACACCAACGAGGAGAACGGATACACCGTCGCCCGCGTCGACACCGGCCGCGGGGCCGGCGACCTGCTCACCGTCGTCGGATCGCTGCTCGGCGCCCAGCCCGGTGAGTCCCTGCGGATGGAGGGGCGTTGGGGGTCCCACCCGCAGTTCGGCAAGCAGTTCCAGGTCGACAACTACACGACGATCCTCCCGGCGACCATCCAGGGCATCCGCCGTTATCTCGGCTCCGGGCTGATCAAGGGCATCGGCCCCGTCATGGCCGACCGCATCACCACCCACTTCGGAGTGGACACCCTCGACATCATCGAGCAGCAGCCGAAGCGCCTGGTCGAGGTGCCGGGCCTCGGCCCGAAGCGCACGAAGATGATCGCCGCGGCGTGGGAGGAGCAGAAGGCGATCAAGGAGGTCATGGTCTTCCTCCAGACCGTCGGCGTGTCCACCTCCATCGCGGTCCGCATCTACAAGAAGTACGAGGACGCCTCGATCTCCGTCGTGAAGAACCAGCCCTACCGGCTGGCCGCCGACGTCTGGGGCATCGGCTTCCTCACCGCCGACCGCATCGCCCAGGCCGTCGGCATCCCGCACGACAGCCCGGAGCGGGTCAAGGCGGGGCTGCAGTACGCGTTGTCGCAGTCCACCGACCAGGGCCACTGCTTCCTGCCCGAGGAGCGGCTGATCGCGGACGGGGTGAAGCTCCTCCAGGTGGACACCGGGCTCGTCATCGACTGCCTGGCCGAACTCGCCGAGGACCCGGAGGGCGTCGTACGCGAGAAGGTGCCGGGACCCGAGGACGGGCAGCCCGTCACCGCCGTGTACCTGGTGCCCTTCCACCGCGCCGAGATCTCCCTCGCCGCCCAGGTACAGCGCCTGCTGCGGACGCCGGAGGACCGGATGCCGGCGTTCCAGGACGTGGACTGGGACAAGGCGCTCTCCTGGCTCGCGGGGCGCACGGGGGCCGAGCTCGCTCCCGAGCAGGAGGCGGCCGTCCGGCTCGCGCTCAGCAGGAAGGTGGCCGTGCTCACCGGTGGACCCGGCTGCGGGAAGTCGTTCACCGTCCGCTCAGTGGTCGAACTGGCCCGTGCCCGGAACGCCAAGGTCGTGCTGGCCGCCCCTACCGGGCGGGCGGCGAAGCGGCTCTCGGAGCTGACCGGAGCCGAGGCGTCCACTGTGCACCGGCTGCTGGAGCTGAGGCCCGGCGGGGACGCGGCGTACGACCGCGAACGGCCGCTGGACGCCGATCTGGTCGTCGTCGACGAGGCGTCGATGCTCGATCTGCTGCTCGCCAACAAGCTGGTCAAGGCCGTGGCACCGGGTGCCCATCTCCTTCTGGTCGGCGATGTGGACCAGTTGCCCTCGGTCGGCGCCGGGGAGGTGCTGCGCGACCTGCTGGCCGAGGGCGGCCCCGTTCCCGCGGTCCGGCTGACCACCATCTTCCGCCAGGCCCAGAAGTCCGGCGTCGTCACCAACGCCCACCGCATCAACTCGGGGGTGCCGCCGCTGACCCAGGGTATGGACGACTTCTTCCTGTTCGTCGAGGACGAGACGGAGGACGCCGGGGTGCTCGCCGTCGATGTCGCCGCCCGCCGCATCCCCGCCAAGTTCGGCCTGAACCCACGCCGTGACGTGCAGGTCCTCGCCCCGATGCACCGCGGTCCGGCAGGCGCCGGCCATCTCAACGGGCTGCTCCAGCAGGCCATCACCCCCGGACGCCCGGGACTGCCCGAGAAGCGGTTCGGAGGCCGGGTCTTCCGGGTAGGCGACAAGGTGACACAGATCAGGAACAACTATGACAAGGGGGAGAACGGGGTCTTCAACGGCACGGTCGGTGTCGTGACCGCTCTCGACGCGGACGAGCAGAAGCTGACCGTCCTCACGGACGAGGAGGAGGAGATCGCGTACGACTTCGACGAGCTGGACGAACTGGCCCACGCCTACGCGATGACCATCCACCGCTCGCAGGGCAGTGAGTACCCGGCGGTCGTCATCCCGGTCACCACCAGTGCCTGGATGATGCTGCAGCGGAACCTGCTGTACACCGCTGTGACCAGGGCCAAGAAGCTTGTCGTGCTGGTCGGTTCACGCAAGGCCATCGGGCAGGCCGTCCGCACCGTTTCCGCAGGCAGGCGCTGTACGGCACTGGATTTCCGGCTCCGGGGCGGTGCGGCCGGAGACTTCCCGGGAAAATGATCGATCAAAACGGTGGGAAACATCACTGAGCTCTTCCGGAACCGGGGTCCAGGGGGCAGGATGAGAAAGTTGACGGCACTCAGTGCCGCCAGTAGGTCCAATGGACGACCCCGAGTGCACTCTCCTGAGCCAAATGGGGGAGGGTGGAGACAGTCAGGGCACCTCGAAGAAGAGGCACTACGTCGGTGAGGGATGACGTGAGCGAGCACACCAACAACGCTGTAGTACTGCGGTACGGCGATGACGAGTACACCTACCCGGTGATCAACAGCACCGTCGGCGACGAGGGCTTCGACATCGGGAAGCTCCGGGCCAACACGGGCCTGGTCACGCTGGACAGCGGATACGGCAACACCGCCGCCTATAAATCCGCCATCACCTACCTCGACGGCGAGCAGGGCATCCTGCGGTACCGCGGCTACCCGATCGAGCAGCTCGCGGAGAGCTCGACGTTCCTCGAGGTCGCGTACACGCTGATCAACGGTGACCTTCCCAAGGCCGACGAGCTGTCGGCCTTCAAGAACGAGATCACCCAGCACACGCTGCTGCACGAGGACGTCAAGCGCTTCTTCGACGGCTTCCCCCGCGATGCCCACCCGATGGCCATGCTGTCCTCGGTCGTCAGTGCGCTGTCCACCTTCTACCAGGACAGCCACAACCCGTTCGACGAGGAGCAGCGTCACCTCTCGACGATCCGGCTGCTGGCCAAGCTCCCGACGATCGCGGCGTACGCGTACAAGAAGTCGATCGGTCACCCGTTCGTCTACCCGCGCAACGACCTCGGCTACGTCGAGAACTTCCTGCGCATGACGTTCTCGGTCCCGGCCCAGGAGTACGTGCCGGACCCGGTCGTCGTCTCGGCGCTCGAGAAGCTGCTCATCCTGCACGCGGACCACGAGCAGAACTGTTCGACGTCCACCGTGCGTCTGGTCGGCTCCTCGCAGGCGAACATGTTCGCCTCGATCTCCGCGGGCATCTCCGCGCTGTGGGGCCCGCTGCACGGCGGCGCCAACCAGTCGGTCCTGGAGATGCTCGAGGGCATCCAGGCCAACGGCGGCGACGTCGACTCCTTCATCCAGAAGGTGAAGAACAAGGAGGACGGTGTCCGCCTGATGGGCTTCGGCCACCGGGTGTACAAGTCCTTCGACCCTCGCGCCAAGATCATCAAGGCTGCCGCCCACGACGTGCTGTCCTCGCTCGGCAAGTCCGACGAGCTGCTCGACATCGCGCTCAAGCTGGAGGAGCACGCGCTCTCCGACGAGTACTTCGTCTCGCGCAACCTCTACCCCAACGTGGACTTCTACACGGGCCTGATCTACCGCGCCATGGGCTTCCCGACCGAGATGTTCACCGTGCTCTTCGCGCTCGGCCGCCTTCCCGGCTGGATCGCCCAGTGGCACGAGATGATCAAGGAGCCGGGATCCCGCATCGGGCGCCCGCGCCAGATCTACACCGGCGAGGTCCTGCGCGACTTCGTCCCGGTCGAGGGTCGCTGAACCACGCTCGCCCGAGCCGCTGCTGTACCCGGCTGATCCGGCCGGCATCCTTCGTCCCGCGTACCGCGCCCGACCGTTCGGGGCGCGGTGTCGGGGCGATTCGGCGTTCCGGGGCCCGGAGGGTGACACCCCCGGCTCCCGGTCCGGGGTGGCACGGGGTACGGCGAGTGCGGTGCGGCGTGCGCCCACATGTGGAAAAACGCCCCGCCTGCCGATCCCCCCACGGGTCGACGGACGGGGCGTTCTCCATGTCCCGGAGCGGATTCCCCCCACGGGATCCGGCCGGGCGTCTGAGAGGGGAGCCTGAACTCCTCTGCTGTGCGGTGGCGCGTATTCAGTTCGGTCCTGCTGTGCGGCTGCCGGGGTACGTACGGGAGGGCCGCTCAAAGCTCCCCGGTGCACGTGCCCCGGCCGGCGATAGCCAGGAGCGTCCCCCAAGACACTCCATCGGACGTCCCCCAAGACATCCATGGCATCGCACTCTTAGACTCACCAACTCATCAGATGGTTACCCTCGAATCGGTGTGATCTAAGTCTCTTTGTAGAAATTATGTGAAGGAGCGCAACCTCAGACTGTTCGTCACGACGAACACCGACGAAAACGCCATCGCCGCACCCGCGATCATGGGGCTGAGCAGCCCGAACGCAGCCAAAGGCAGTGCGGCCACGTTGTAGCCGAAGGCCCAGAAGAGGTTACTTCTGATAGTCGACAGAGTACGCCGTGACAGCCGGATGGCGGCAGTGGTCACCTTGAGATCTCCACGAACGAGCGTGAGGTCGCCCGCCTCGATCGCCGCGTCGGTCCCCGTGCCCATCGAAAGGCCCAGGTCGGCGACCGCCAGGGCGACGGCGTCGTTCACCCCGTCACCGACCATCGCGACGGACCGGCCTTCCGTCTGGAGGCGCCGTACGACCTCGGCCTTGTCCTCGGGCAGCACCTCCGCGTGGACCTCGTCGATGCCGACCGCGCGGGCCACGGCTTCCGCGGCCGCCCGGTTGTCGCCGGTCAGCAGGATCGGCCTCAGCCCCAGTGCGCGTAGCTCCGCGACCGCCTCGGCGCTGCCCTCCTTCACCGTGTCGGCGACCTCCAGCACCCCTCGCGCCCGGCCGTCCCAGGCCACGGCGACCGTTGTCCGGCCCTGACCGGCCGCCTCCGCCAGTGCCTCGGCCAGCAGCGGCGACAGGGTGATTCCCTCGTCGGCCAGGAGCCGCGGCCGGCCGGCCAGCACGCGGTGGCCTTCGACGGTGCCGCGCACGCCGAGACCGGGCACGTTGGTGAAGTCCACGGGAGCGGGGAACGCCCCGCCGTTCCGGGCGGCCGCACCGGCGGCGACGGCGCGGGCCACTGGGTGCTCGGACGCGTGCTCGAGCGCGCCCGCGAGCCGGAGCACTTCGGCCTCGGTGGTGCCGGGATCGGTGTGGACGCGCCCCAGGGTCATCCGGCCGGTGGTGACCGTGCCGGTCTTGTCGAGCACGATGGTGTCGACCCTGCGCGCGGTCTCCAGCACCTCGGGCCCCTTGATGAGGATGCCGAGCTGGGCGCCGCGTCCGGTACCCGCCATGAGGGCGGTGGGAGTGGCGAGTCCCAGGGCGCAGGGGCACGCCACGATCAGGACGGCCACCGCGGCGGTGAACGACGCCGTGACGTCGTCCGTGGCGAGGAGCTGGGCGACCAGGGTCGCCAGGGCGAGCAGCAGCACCACGGGGACGAAGACGGCCGAGATGCGGTCCGCCAGGCGCTGGGCGGAGGCCTTGCCGTTCTGGGCGTCCTCGACGAGCCGGGCCATGCGGGCCAGCTGAGTGTCGGAGCCGATCCGGGTGGCCTCGACCACCAGCCGCCCCGACGCGTTGAGCGTGCCGCCCGCGACGGAGTCGCCCGGGGAGGTGTCCACGGGAAGCGATTCGCCGGTGAGCATGGATACGTCGACCGCGGAGAAGCCCTCGACGACGGTGCCGTCGGTGGCGATCGTCTCGCCTGGCCGTACGACGAACCGGTCGCCCACGAGGAGCGCGCCCACGGGGACGCGTACCTCCGTGAAGTCCTGGGCGGAGGCGTCGGTGAGGGATGCCGCCTGCCCCGTGGCGCCGGGGGGCGCTTCTGCCTCGGGCTGACGGCCCGTTCCGGGGCTCCCTCCCGTCCGGGGGCGCAGGACCGTCACGTCCTTGGCTCCCAGGTGCAGCAGGGCGCGCAGAGCGGCGCCCGCCTTCCGCTTCGACCGCGCCTCCAGGTAGCGCCCCAGGAGGAGGAAAGCGGTGACTCCGGCCGCCACCTCCAGGTAGATGGTGGCCGAGGGATCGGACCGGGAGACGGTGAGGTCGAACCCGTGCCGCATGCCCGGCATGCCGGCGTCACCCAGGAACAGGGCCCAGAGGGACCAGCCGAAGGCGGCGAGCGTACCGAGGGACACCAGCGTGTCCATGGTCGCGGCGCCGTGCCGCAGATTGGCCCACGCGGCGCGGTGGAAGGGCAGTCCGCCCCAGACGACCACCGGGGAGGCGAGGGTGAGGGAGAGCCACTGCCAGTTGTCGAACTGCAGGGCGGGGACCATGGCCATCAGGACGACCGGTACGGCGAGCGTCGCCGAGACCAGAAGTCGCTGCCGGAGTGCGGCGAGCGCCCCGTCGGCCGCCCCGTCGGAGGTGTCGGAGGTGTCCTCGGGCCGGACGGCGGCCGGGTCCCCGGACGCGCCGCCTTCGCCGTCCTGGCGGGTGGAGGAGGCTCCTGGTGCCGCATCCTCCCCGCCTGCCGGGGGTGGAGGCGCGGGGGCTGGGCGGACCACCGGCTGGGCCGTGTAGCCCGTCTTCTCGACGGTCGAGACGAGGTCTTCGAGCGCGGTTCCGGCGCCGAAGGAGACGCGGGCCTTCTCGGTCGCGTAGTTGACGGTGGCGGTGACCCCGTCCATCCGGTTGAGCTTCTTCTCGACGCGGGCCGCGCACGAGGCGCAGGTCATCCCGCCGATCGTGAACTCGGTCTCGGAGGTCTCCTCCGCGGGGGCCTCGGATGCCGTGGTGCCGGCCATGTGCGGACTCCTGGGTCGAACGGTCGTGCCGCTACCCCACCAGTATCTGCTTCCCGGGTGGAGTGACGGCGCGACGGAGGTGCGTGTGTGGGGGGCGCCCCGCGCGTGTGCGCGCGCCTGGGTGCGGGGCGCCCGGGTCGTCCCGGCGTCTTCAGGCGCGGCCGAGTAGTTCGTAGCCCGCTTCGTCGACCGCGGCGCGTACCGCGTCCTCGGCGAGCGGGGCGGCGGAGGCGACCGTGACCCGGCCGCTGGCGGCCTCAGCCTTCACCGAGGTGACCCCGTCGATCCCGGAGATCTCCTCGGACACGGCTCCTTCGCAGTGGCCGCAGGTCATGCCCTTCACCTCGTACACCGCGGTGACGCCGCCCGTCCGGACTTCGGCCGCACCGTCCTGGCATGAGCCGGTGGACGAGCAGCAGGAGCCGGCGGCCCGGGGGGTCTCGGTCTCGGCGGTCATGACGTTCTCCTCTTCGCAGGCACACTGGACGCAGCAGGTGGGGCGCGAGGGGGCGCCGGGGGGCGCGATGTGCCCACCTGTGCAGCCGAGTATACCCCTAGGGGGTATTTCGAGCTCTGCTGGTCACTCCATCGGGCGTGTCGCACGCCAGGGGCTCCTGCCGGCGACCGGAAGAAGACCGCCGCGCTCCCGGGATCATCGCCGGAGGGGGACAGGATCACGGCCGGGGCGTAGATTCCCCGGATCGACGATCCGGACGGCGCGAGCCGGACCACGGGAGGCGGGGCGGATGCGGGCAGTGGTGTTCGAGGAGTTCGGGCAGGAGGCACGCATCCGGGACCTCCCCGACCCGATGGCCCCGGACGGGGGTGTCGTGGTGCGCGTCGGGGCCACGGGGCTGTGCAGGAGCGACTGGCACGGCTGGATGGCCCACGACCCCGACATCGTCCTGCCGCACGTGCCGGGGCGCGCCGGCGGCCGGTGACCCCGTGGTGCCCATGGCGCGGGTGATCGGCCTGGAGCTGGAGATCCTGGGCAGCCACGGCATGGCGGCGCACGACTATCCGCCGATGATGGACATGGTGCGGGCCGGGGGTCCTGCGGCCGGATCTGCTGGTTACCTCCACCATCGCTTTCGACGCGGGGCGGGACCGCCGTACCGGCCGAGGAGATCTGAGGGCTTCTCGCCGGTTCCGGGGGATGACGACGGCTCGCCGCCGCCCGGCCTCCGAGGGCCGAGGCCTGCCGGTCGCTGCGCTCGGGCCGGCCTCAGCGGCCCCGGTTGCTGGGGCGGGACGCGATCCATGCGAGGACCGTGTCGACGTACCAGTAGGGCTTCCCGTTCCGTACGTCGTCGGGAGGCGGGAGAAGGCCGTGTTTGCGGTACGAGCGGACCGTGTCCGGCTGGACCTGGATGTGCGCCGCGATGTCCTTGTACGACCACAGCGTTCTGTCCGTCATGAATGACACCTCTCTGTACCTCGGTGGCCTCTGTTCCGTGAACGAGAGCGCTTCGTACCGGGCAGGGGACGTCGCAGGTCCGTGACACAGGACCAGCAGAACGCGGACATACGTGACAGAGGAGTGACTGCTGGGGCCAGAGCGGGCCGGGGGGCGCAGAGGGCTCAAAGGCTCCAAGGCCGGGCAGGTCCGCAGTTCCGGAGGAAGTCGCGGGTCCGGCGGGCGACGGGCAGCGGCTTGTCGGGCGGGCAGGGATACATGTCCTGCTCGACGATGGCGAACAGGTCGGTGCCCAGGGCGCGAGCCGCGTCCAGTACCGGCTCCAGCGGGGGTACCCCGCCAGGGGGTTCGCACATCACCCCGCGTGCGACAGCCGGACCGAAGGGCACCTCGTTCGCGACGACGTCGGCGAGCACCACCGGATCGACCTGCTTGAGATGCAGATAGCCGATCCGCTCGCCGTAGGTCTCGATGAGCTTCACGCTGTCGCCGCCGCAGTAGGCGTAGTGGCCGGTGTCCAGACAGAGGGAGACCAGGGCGGGGTCCGTGGCGTCGAGGAAGCGGCTGACGTTCTCCTCGGTGTCGACGTGCGTGTCGGCGTGCGGGTGCACCGCGATCCGCAGCCCGTAGCGTTCCCGCACCTCGCGGGCCAGGCGTTCGGTCTGGGTGGTGAGGTCGCGCCACTGCCCTGCGGTGAGCGTACGGTCCTCCAGGACCTCTCCCGTCTTGTCGTCCCGCCAGAACGAGGGGATGACGACCAGGTGCTCGGCGCCCATCGCCCGGGTGAGTGCGGCGATGTCCGCGACATGCTCCCAGGTCCGCTCCCACACCTCGGGGCCGTGGTGCAATCCGGTGAAGACGGTGCCCGCGGATACCGAGAGGCCGCGCCTGCCGGTCTCGTCCGCGAGCCTGGCTGGATCGGTCGGCAGGTAGCCGTACGGGCCGAGTTCGATCCACTCGTAACCGGCCTCGGAGACCTCGTCGAGGAAACGCTCCCAGGGCACCTGCAGCGGATCGTCGGGGAACCACACCCCCCACGAATCGGGAGCCGAGCCGATGCGGATGCGGGTCGGAGAGGGTACGGAGGAGGTCATATCGCCCACCCTCCAGTCCTTGGAAGGGAGTGTCAAGGCTTCGTCCTTATGTCCGGACAAAGTGTTGACAGGGCGTCGGGTCAGGGTTAGACCTGGGAGTCCGCAGCCCGGCCGGTGGCCGGCTCCCGGGGCGAGTGCGGCCAGCCCCGGGGACGAGTGCGGGGCCTTCCCGGGATGAACACCGGGCCGGAGTACCGCGTCGAAGGGATGCGTATGCCTGAGCCGTACGACGTGATCACCATGGGGCGGATCGGGGTGGACATCTACCCGTTGCAGACCGGCGTACCACTGGCCGACGTCGAGACCTTCGGCAAGTTCCTGGGCGGCTCGCCGGCCAACGTGGCGGTGGCCGCGGCACGGCTGGGGCGCCGGGTGGCTGTCATCACGAGGACCGGCCACGACGCCTTCGGCGACTATCTGCACCAGGCACTCCGGGAGTTCGGGGTGGACGACCGGTGGGTGAGCGGCGTGGCGGAGTACCCGACCCCGGTGACCTTCTGCGAGATCTTTCCGCCGGACCGCTTCCCGCTCTACTTCTACCGGCAGCCGAAGGCACCCGACCTGGAGATCAACGCCGACGAACTCGACCTGGACGCCGTGCGGGACGCCCGCGTGTTCTGGATGACCGGCACCGGTCTCTGCGCCGAGCCCAGCCGGACCGCGACCCTCACCGCCCTGCGGGCCCGCAGCGCGGCGGCCGCGTCGGACGACCCGCCGGGCCGTGCCCGTACCACCGTCTTCGACCTCGACTGGCGCCCCATGTTCTGGGACGCGGCGGAGCACGACTCCGCCGCACCCGCCCGCTACCGGGAGGCGCTCGCCCACGCCACGGTCGCCGTCGGGAACATCGACGAGTGCGAGATCGCCACCGGTGAGCGTGAACCGCACGCGGCCGCCCGCGCCCTGCTCGCCGCCGGCCCCGAACTGGCCGTGGTCAAACAGGGGCCGGACGGGGTTCTCGCCGTACACCGCGACGGCACGACCGCCGAGATCCCGCCCCTCCCGGTCGACGTCGTGAACGGGCTGGGAGCCGGCGACGCGTTCGGCGGCGCCCTCTGCCACGGGCTCCTCTCCGGCTGGGACACGGAACGCGTGATGCGGTACGCCAATGCCGCAGGGGCCATCGTCGCCTCGCGCCTCGCCTGTTCGTCGGCAATGCCGTGTCCCGGCGAGGTCGAGGCGGCACTGTCCGCCGGTGCCGTGGGCGCACCGGACCCCACGCGGACGGGACCGGCGGGAGCCGCGATGCCGCTGGGGGCCACCGCGGACTCCCGGACCGCAGGAGCCGCAGGAGACACACAGTGACCCCGCCGCCGTCGCCCCCGCTGTCCTCCTCGTCCCAGCCCCCGCCGTCGCCGGCCGCCACCGGCGTGGCGGATCTCGTCCGGCTGCGCGCACGACATCCCGAAGCCGTCACGGAGGCCGCCGAAGCCCGCCGCCGGCGCCCGCTCCTGGGACCCACCGGCCGTCTGATGATCATTGCCGCGGACCACCCCGCCCGCGGCGCCCTCGCCGTGGGCGACGACGAACTCGCCATGGCGGACCGGTTCGACCTGCTCGAACGCCTCTGCGTCGCGCTCTCCCGCCCAGGGGTCGACGGCGTGCTCGCGGGTGCCGACGTCCTGGAGGACCTGCTGCTCCTGGGCGCCCTGGAGGACCGGGTGGTCATCGGTTCCATGAACCGCGGGGGACTCGCCGGCGCAGCCTTCGAACTCGACGACCGTTTCACCGGCCTGCGCGCCGCCGACCTCTCCCGGCGGGGCTTCGACGCGGGCAAGCTGCTCCTGCGGATCGACCACGACGACCCCGGCTCCCTGGACACCCTGCACACCGCCGCCCGCACGGTGGACACCATGGCCGCCCACCGGCTGCCCGTCTTCATCGAACCGTTCCTCTGCCGCCGCACCCCCGGGGGCATCCGCACCGACCTGGGGGCCACGGCCGTCACGACGTCGATCGCCATCGCCTCGGGGCTGGGCGGCACGTCGGCGTACACCTGGCTCAAGGTCCCCGTCACGGAGGAACCCGGCGACATGGAGCGGGTGATGAGGGCCTCCACCCTCCCAGCCGTCCTGCTCGGCGGCGAGGTCGCGGAGGATCCGGACACGGCGTACGAGCGATGGCGGGCCGCGTTGCGGCTGCCGACCGTCCAGGGGCTGGTCGTCGGACGGTCGCTGCTCTATCCCGCCGACGGCGACGTGGCGGGCGCGGTCGACACGGCCGTGGGACTTCTTTGAACGAGGCCTGACGATGGGTAGGGATGGAGTCATGACGACGCCCGACGAGCAGTACAGGTACCACCTCAGATCCGGCCACGCCGCGAGTGGTCCGTACGCCCTCGACATCGACCCGGAGCGCGCCGGGTGGGACCGGTCGAGTCTGCGTGTGCTGGAACTCGAGCCGGGTGGTGTTCACACCCTGGTAACCGGGGAGAGCGAATGGATCGTTCTGCCGTTGTCCGGTGGCTGTACGGTGCAGGCGGCAGGTGAGATCTTTGAACTGCTGGGCAGGGAAGACGTGTTCAGTGCAGTGAGTGATTTCGCCTATGTCCCACGCGACGCACGCGCCCAGATCGCCTCCGGCGCAGGAGGCCGCTTCGCCCTGGCAGGAGCGAAGTGCGAGCGACGACTCCCCGCTCGCTACCGCCCCGCGCCGGAGGTACCGGTCGAACTGCGCGGTGCGGGAGCTTGCTCGCGCCAGGTCAACAACTTCGCCGCCGCCGACACCTTCGACTGCGACCGCCTCATCGCCGTCGAGGTGCTGACCCCGGGCGGCAACTGGTCCTCGTACCCTCCGCACAAGCACGACGAGCACCTGCCCGGTACCGAGGCGGAGCTCGAGGAGATCTACTACTTCGAGGTCGAGGGCGACGGCCTCGGCTACCACCGGGTCTCGCCCTCCCGCACGGGCGGCACGGACGTGCTCGCCGAGGTCTCCACCGGCGACGCCGTCCTCATCCCCGACGGCTGGCACGGTCCGTCCATCGCCCCGCCCGGCCGGACCCTTTACTACCTCAACGTGATGGCCGGCCCGGGGGAGCAGCGCGAGTGGCTCATCCGCGACCACCCGGATCACCGCTGGATCCGGGACACCTGGCCCGGGCAGCCCGTCGACCCACGACTGCCGTTCCACGGTCCGGAGGCCGCCCGGTGACCACTCCACGCCGCTTGTCCGACCCGGCCGCGCCCACCCGCAGACTCACCACCGCGCAGGCCCTGATCGCCTTCCTCGCCCAGCAGTTCACCGAGCGGGACGGCCGGCGACGCCGCCTGATCGACGCCACATGGGGCATCTTCGGCCACGGCAACGTCGCCGGCATCGGACAGGCCCTCGTCGAGTCCGGGCCCGCGATGCCCTACCTCCAGGGCCGCAGCGAACAGGCCATGGTGCACGCCGCCGTCGGATACGCCCGCCAGTCCGGCCGGCTCTCCGCCCACGCCGTCACCACCTCCATCGGCCCCGGCGCCACGAACCTCGTCACGGGCGCGGCCCTGGCGACCGTCAACCACCTGCCCGTGCTGCTCCTGCCCGGGGACACCTTCGCGGCCCGGCCCGCCGACCCCGTGCTCCAGCAGCTCGAAGTGCCGCACAGCGGTGACGTGTCGGTCAACGACTGCCTGCGCCCCGTCTCCCGCTACTTCGACCGGATCACCCGCCCCGAGGCGCTGATCCCCGCCGCCCTCCAGGCCATGCGCACGCTCGCCGACCCGGCGGCCACGGGAGCGGTCACCCTCGCGCTGCCGCAGGACGTGCAGGCCGAGGCGTACGACTGGCCGGCGGAGTTCTTCGCGCCACGCGTCTGGCACGTCCGCAGGCCCGCGCCCGATCCGTACGAGCTCGAACAGGCCGTCCGCGCGGTGCGCACCGCACGCCGCCCGCTGATCATCGCGGGCGGCGGTGTCCACCACAGCGCGGCCGAGGAGACGCTCGCCGCGTTCGCCGCCGCCACCCGCATCCCCGTCGCCTGCACCCAGGCCGGCAAGGGGGCCCTGCGCAGCGACCACCCCGCGGACGTGGGCGGCATCGGCCACACCGGCACCGCCACGGCCGACGCGCTCGCCCGCGAGGCCGATCTGGTGATCGGGATCGGCACCCGCTACACGGACTTCACAACCGCATCTTGCACCCTCTTCGCCGACCGGGCGGTCCGCTTCCTCAACCTCAACATCACCGGCTTCGACGCCCACAAGCTCGCCGCCCTCCCCCTCGTCGCGGATGCCCGGACCGCCCTCGAAGCGCTCGGCGAAGCCCTCGGGGCCCGCGGCTACCACGTCGACCCCGCCTACGAGACCGGCTACACCGACGCCAAGGACGACTGGGAACGGCGCGTCGACGCCGCGTACGCCGCCGACGACCCGGACGCCCGCCCCACCCAGGCCCAGGTCCTCGGTCTGCTCGACGAACTGGCCACCGAGGACGACATCCTCATCAACGCGGCCGGTTCGCTGCCCGGGGACCTGCACAAGCTGTGGCGGACCCGTTCCCCACGCCAGTACCACGTCGAGTACGGCTACTCCTGCATGGGGTACGAGATCCCGGCCGCCATCGGGGTGCAGCTCGCCGCCCCCGACCGCCCCGTCTGGGCCCTCGTCGGCGACGGCACGTATCTGATGAACCCCACCGAGATCGTCACCGCCGTGCAGGAGGGGCTCCCCATCAAGCTCGTCATCCTGCAGAACAACGGCTACGCGTCCATCGGCGGCCTCTCCGAGTCCGTCGGCGCCGAACGCTTCGGCACCGCCTACCGGCACCGCACAGCCGAGGGCGCGTTCACCGGCAGCCCCCTGCCCGTGGACCTCGCGGCCAACGCGGCGTCGCTCGGCATGCACGTCCTGAAGGCGGGGTCGGTCGCGGAGCTGCGCGAAGCCCTCGCCGAGGCGCGCGCCGCGGACCGCCCCACTTGTGTCTACGTCGAGACCGAAACGGCAGACACAGTGTCGGGGCCCCCTCCGGCACAGGCGTGGTGGGATGTTCCCGTAGCCGAAACCGCGACCCGCCCGTCGGCGGTCGAGGCCAGGAAAGAGTACGACCGGCAGATCTCAGCCCGACGCCGCCACCTGTGAAGGAGACCCCCGTCATGAAGACCGTCAACCACTGGATCGGTGGCAAGACCGTCGAGGGCACGTCGGGCAACCACGGACCTGTGACCGACCCCGCGACCGGCGCCGTCACCACCCGGGTGGCCCTCGCCTCCCCGGACGAGGTCGACGCCGCGGTGTCCGCCGCGAAGACCGCGTACGAGAGCTGGGGCACCTCCTCGCTCTCCGCACGCACCGCCGTCCTCTTCCGCTACCGCGCCCTGCTCGACGCCCGGCGTGACGACATCGCCGCGCTGATCACCGCCGAGCACGGCAAGGTGCGCTCGGACGCCCTCGGCGAGGTCGCCAGGGGCCTGGAGATCGTCGAGCTGGCCTGCGGAATCACCACGCAGCTCAAGGGTGAGCTGTCCACCCAGGTGTCCAGCAAGGTCGACGTCTCCTCGATCCGCCAGCCGCTCGGAGTGGTCGCGGGCATCACACCGTTCAACTTCCCCGCCATGGTGCCGATGTGGATGTTCCCGCTGGCCATCGCCTGCGGCAACACCTTCGTCCTGAAGCCCAGCGAGAAGGACCCGTCGGCCGCCAACCTGCTGGCCGAACTGGCCGCCGAGGCGGGCCTGCCCGACGGCGTGCTCAACGTCCTGCACGGTGACAAGGTCGCCGTGGACGGCCTCCTGAACCACCCGGACGTCGCGGCCGTCTCCTTCGTCGGTTCCACCCCCGTCGCCCGGTACATCCACGCCACCGCCTCCGCCAACGGCAAGCGCGTCCAGGCGCTCGGCGGTGCGAAGAACCACATGCTGGTCCTGCCCGACGCCGACCTCGACGCCGCGGCCGACGCCGCCGTGTCCGCCGCGTACGGCTCCGCCGGCGAGCGCTGCATGGCCATCTCGGCCGTCGTCGCGGTGAGTTCGATCGCGGACGAGCTGGTGGCCAGGATCCGTGAGCGCGCCGAGAAGATCAAGATCGGTCCCGGCGCCGACCCGACGTCCGAGATGGGCCCGCTGATCACCGCCGCCCACCGCGACAAGGTCGCCTCGTACGTCACCGGGGCGGCCGCGCAGGGCGCCGACGTCGTCCTGGACGGCACCGGGCACACCGTCGAGGGCTTCGAGGACGGCCACTGGATCGGCCTGTCCCTCCTGGACAACGTCTCCACCGACTCCGACGCCTACCGCGACGAGATCTTCGGCCCCGTCCTGTGCGTCCTGCGCGTCGACACCTACGAGGACGGCGTGGCCCTGATGAACGCGTCGCCGTTCGGCAACGGAACCGCCATCTTCACCCGGGACGGCGGTGCGGCCCGCCGCTTCCAGCTGGAGATCGAGGCGGGCATGGTCGGCGTCAACGTGCCGATCCCGGTGCCGGTCGGCTACCACTCCTTCGGCGGCTGGAAGGACTCCCTCTTCGGCGACCACCACATCTACGGCAACGACGGCGTGCACTTCTACACGCGCGGCAAGGTCGTCACCACCCGCTGGCCCGACCCGGCCGACGCCCCCGCCGGTGTGGACCTCGGTTTCCCCCGCAACCACTGACCGCCTCCCGGGCCCGGCAGCCGTGGCCGAAAACCCGTGGCCCGGGGCACGGCGTCCGGCCCATCCTGGGGCCATGACCGCACCGCACCAGGAGATCCGCGCCCAGCACACCGCCGAGACACTCACCGTCTACCAGGCGTACCCGCCTGCCATAGGTGTGCCGGCGGCCCGCGAAGGACGGTTCCCGGCGGCCTGGAAGCGCGACCGCATGACCTGGATCAAGCCGAGCTTCCTCTGGATGATGTATCGCTGCGGCTGGGGCACGAAGGAGGGACAGGAGACCGTGCTCGCCGTGGAGATTCTCCGCGACGGCTTCGCCTGGGCACTGGAGAACGCCGAACTCTCCCACTACGTCAGGGGAGTGCACCCCGACCGGGCCGCCTGGCAGCGCGCTCTGCGCCGCAGCCCCACCCGGGTGCAGTGGGACCCCGAGCGCGACCTCCACCTGAACCCGCTGCCGCACCGTTCCCTCCAGCTCGGCCTCGGCGGCGAGGCGGCACGGCGGTACGCGGACGGGTGGCTGGTCTCCGTGCGCGACGTCACGCCGCTCGCGCACGACATCCACGGTCTCGTCAAGGCCGGCCGGCACGACGAGGCCGCCGCCCTGCTTCCCCGGGAACTGCCCTACGACCCGGGCTGCGCCTTGCCGGCCGGGCTCACGAACTCTCAGGCCGGCAAGGCGAACACCCCGTCGTCGCGCGCACCCGCCCAACGGCGCCTTTCCTGAGCACGGTGTACCGCGTATGGAGTACGGGCCTGCGTGGCGTACCTCTCAGGGAGGCCGGTCACCTCACCCTCGCGGCTTCCCGGGGTGCCGCGCACTGCGTTTAGGGTCGAGTCATGGACAACCCGACCTCCCGGTGGCGGCACCGGCTGCCCCGCACCCCAGGCCGGTGGGCCGCGGTCGTCGCCGCCCTCGCCGTACTCGTGGGTGCCGGTACCTGGACCGCCGCGGCCGACGACGACAGCAAGTCGTCCGTGCACCGACAGGACCGGATGATGAAGATGAACGGGGTGTCCGTCGACACCTCGTACTTCACGTCCGGCGGCTCGCAGCGCCGGCCCGCCGTCCTCATCGGCCACGGCTTCGGCGGCAGCAAGAACGATGTGCGCGCCCAGGCCGAGAAGCTGGCCGCCGACGGGTACGCCGTCATGACCTGGTCCGCCCGGGGCTTCGGGAGGACCAGCGGTGAGATCACGCTCAACGCGCCCGACGGCGAGGTCAGGGACGTCTCCGGCCTCATCGACTGGCTGGCCGGCCGGCCCGAGGTCGAGCTGGACGGGAAGGGCGACCCCCGGGTCGGTGTCACCGGCGCCTCGTACGGAGGGGCGGTGTCACTGCTCGCCGCCGGGTACGACAAGCGGGTCGACGCCATCGCGCCCGTGATCAGCTACTGGAACCTCGCCGACGCGCTCTTCCCGGACGGTGTGTTCAAGAAGCTCTGGGCGGGGATCTTCGTCTCGTCCGGCGGCGGCTGCCAGAAGTTCCAGAAGCAGTTGTGCGACATGTACGAGCGCGTCGCCGTCAGCGGCAAGCCCGACGCGGCGGCGCGAGAACTGCTGACGGAACGTTCCCCCGTCGCGGTCGCCGACCGCATCGACGTACCCTCGCTCATCGTCCAGGGGCAGAGCGACTCGCTCTTCCCGCTCGCCCAGTCGGACGCGATGTCCAAGGCCATCAGCTCCAACGGCGCTCCCGTCTCGGTCGACTGGATCGCCGGCGGCCACGACGGCGGTGACGACGAGGGCGACCGCGTACAGAGCCGGGTCGGTGACTGGTTCGACCGTTACCTGAAGAAGGACAGGAGCGCCGACACCGGCCCCGGATTCCGCGTGACCCGGACCGGGGGCGTCGACTCCACCGACGGCGCCGCCCTCAAGCGCGGCGCGAGCAGCGCCACGTACCCCGGACTGACCGGCGGAGGCCGAGAAATCCCCCTGACCGGCGCCGCACAGGTGCCCGGCGCCGGCGGCGGCCCGGCCACCGGCGGACAGGACGCTCAGCGTGGCGGCGGCCCGGGTGCCACGACCGGGGGCGGGCGGAGCGCCGCGACGGGCGGCGGGACGCAGACGTTCCGCAACCCGGCCGGTGGGAGCCCGCCCTCCGTCTCCGCCGTTCCCGGCATCGGCGGCGGGCTCTCCCAGCTGTCGTCACTGGGCGTCGGGCTCTCGGCCGACTTCCCCGGACAGTACGCCCGTTACGAGTCCGCCCCGCTGGACGGCGCCCTCCGCGTCACCGGCTCGCCCACCGTCCGCGTGAACGTCAAGGCGGACCGGGGCGACGCGGTGCTGTTCGGCAAGGTGTACGACGTCTCACCGGACGGGAAGCAGCAGGTGCTGCCCTCCCAGCTCGTCACTCCCTACCGGATCACCCCGGACCAGCAGGGCAAGCCGCTCGAGCTGACCCTGCCCGCCGTCGACCACGAGGTGGACGCCGGACACCGGCTGCGGCTCGTGCTCTCCGCCACCGACCTCGGCTACGCCTCACCCGCCGAGCCCGCCACCTACACCGTCTCCCTTGACGGACCGCTGACCGTCCCCACGGCACCCGCCGTGAAGACCGCCTCGGCCGTCCTGCCCTGGTGGACCTGGGGGCTCCCGGCCGCGGCGGTCGTCATCGCCGCCGCCCTCCTGCTCACCGCACGCCGTCGCACCACGACACCCGCACCGGACCCCGCGCTCGCGGACGTACCGCTGCAGATCACGGACCTGTCCAAGAAGTACGCCAAGTCCGTGGACCGGTACGCCGTCCGCGACCTGGGCTTCCGCGTCGGGAAGGGGCAGGTCGTCGGACTCCTCGGGCCCAACGGCGCAGGGAAGACCACCACCCTGCGCATGCTGATGGGACTCATCACCCCCGACTCCGGCGAGATCCGCGTCTTCGGCCACGCCATCCGGCCCGGGGCTCCCGTGCTGTCCCGCGTGGGGTCCTTCGTCGAGGGCGCGGGCTTCCTGCCCCACCTGTCGGGCCGTTCCAACCTGGAGCTGTACTGGCAGGCCACCGGCCGGCCCGCCGGGGACGCGCACATCGACGCGGCCCTGGAGATCGCCGGACTCGGCGACGCCCTGGCCCGCGCCGTGCGCACCTACTCCCAGGGCATGCGGCAGCGGCTCGCCATCGCGCAGGCGATGCTCGGTATGCCGGACCTCCTCATCCTCGACGAACCGACCAACGGTCTCGACCCGCCGCAGATCCGCGAGATGCGGGACGTCATGATCCGTTACGCGGCCGGGGGCCGCACCGTGATCGTCTCCAGCCACCTCCTGTCCGAGGTCGAGCAGTCCTGCACCCACCTCGTCGTCATGGACCGCGGCCGGCTGGTCCAGGCAGGACCGGTCGCCGAGATCACCGGATCCGGCGACATGCTGCTCGTCACCACCGGGGCCGAGGTCGCCGAGCCACTCGTGGACAAGGTGGCCGCGTTGCCGGGCATCGGTTCCGCCGTGCGCGTGGACGACGGCCGCGGTCTCCTCGTCCGCCTCGACGGCGCTACCTCCGCCCAGTTGGTCGCCGACCTGGTGCGCCTCGACGTGCCGGTGACGGGCGTCGGGCCGCACCGCCGCCTGGAGGACGCCTTCCTCACCCTCATCTCCCAAGGATCCGCATGAGCTCCGCAACGAAGGTCCCGGCGCTCCCGGAGGCCCCCGGCTACCGCGCCCGCCGCACGCTGCCGTTGCGCGTGGAGGCGATGAGGCAGCTGCGAAGGCGCCGCACCCTGCTCATGGGCGGGGTGCTGGCCGCCCTGCCGTTCATCCTCGTCACCGCCTTCGCGATCGGGGGAACCCCGGGCGGCGAAGGGGGCGGGGGCGGCTCCCGGATCAACCTGATGGACGTCGCCACGGAGTCGGGGGCGAACTTCGCGGCGACCTGCCTCTTCGTCTCCGCAGGCTTCCTGCTGGTGGTACCGGTCGCCCTCTTCTGCGGGGACACCGTGGCCTCCGAGGCGAGCTGGTCCTCGCTGCGCTACCTCCTCGCGGCGCCGGTGCCCCGCTCCAGGCTGCTGTGGAGCAAGCTCGTCGTCGCACTCGGCTTCAGCCTGGCCGCGATGGTGCTGCTGCCGCTCGTCGCCCTCGGCGTCGGGGCGGCGGCGTACGGATGGGGGCCGCTGAAGCTGCCCACCGGCGGAGCGCTCGGCACGGCGGACACCGTGCCGAGGCTCGCACTCGTCGTCGCCTTCATCTTCGTCTCCCAGCTCGTCACCGCGGGGCTGGCGTTCTGGCTGTCGACGAAGACGGACGCACCCCTGGGTGCGGTGGGCGGCGCGGTCGGGCTGACGATCGTCGGCAATGTCCTGGACGCCGTCACCGCTCTCGGCTCCTGGCGTGAATTCCTGCCCGCGCACTGGCAGTTCGCCTGGGCGGACGCGCTCCAGCCCGATCTCGAGTGGGGCGGGATGGTGAAGGGCGCCGCCGTGTCCGTCACCTATGCCCTGATCCTGTTCGCTCTCGCCTTCCGGGGGTTCAGTCGTAAGGACATCGTGTCCTGACGTTGATGTTCCGCCGCGCCGGCGCCGGCCGTTGCGCCATCGAGACTGTTCCGCAACGTTTTCGACGACTCCGCCGGGCCGCCCCGTACGTCACATTCACAGATGTCGACGACGTGGGGGGCACGCATGGAACGCGGGACGAGGACGTACAGGGGAGCGCTGGCCCTGATCCTGGGGGCGGTTCTGATCACCGGCTGCGGCGCGTCGGACTCGGACGGAGCCAAGTCGTCCGTGGACCGCTCGACCGGCAGCGGCGGGCCGGCCGGCGGCAAGCAGCCCCCGCCCGCCGTGCCGGAGCAGCAGGAGGACGCGGACGGGGCGGCGAAGGACAGCGGTGCGCGCGAAAGCGTGGCGCCCGACTACCTGTCGACGTTCGCACTCGACGTGGACACCGCCAGTTACGGGTACGCGCGCCGCACCCTCGGCGACGGGCAGCTGCCCGCGGCGGACACGGTACGTCCGGAGGAGTTCGTCAACAGCTTCCGCCAGGGCTACAGGACGCCGAGGGGTGACGGCTTCTCCGTCTCCGTCGACGGCGCCCGTCCCGGTGCCGGGGCCGCCGACTGGTCGCTCGTACGTGTGGGACTGGCCACCAGGCCGGCCACCCCCACCGGTGAACGCCCGCCCGTCGCACTGACCTTCGTCGTCGACATCTCCGGATCGATGGCCGAGCCCGGACGGCTCGACCTGGCGAAGACCTCGCTGGGCATCCTCGCCGACGAACTGCGGGACGACGACTCCGTCTCCCTAGTCACCTTCAGCGACGAGGCCGAGACCCGGCTGCCCATGACCAGGCTGCGGGGCAACCGCACCAAGGTGAGGGACGCCGTCGAGGAGATGCGGCCGGAGGACTCCACCAACGTCGCGGCGGGCGTCGAACGCGGCTACGAGGAGGCGGTCGAAGGCCACCGCAAGGACGCCACCAACCGGGTGGTCCTGCTCTCCGACGCCCTCGCGAACACCGGCGAGACCGACGCCGACGCGATCCTGGAGCGGATCGGCGACGCGCGCGAGGAGTACGGCATCACGCTGTTCGGCGTCGGAGTCGGCAGCGACTACGGCGACGAACTGATGGAACGCCTCACCAACAAGGGTGACGGAAACACCACCTACATCGCCGACGAGTCCCAGGCCAGGAAGGTCTTCGTCGAGCAGCTGCCCGCCCACGTCGAACTCCGCGCCCGGGACGCCAAGGCCCAGGTGGCGTTCGACCGCAAGACCGTCCAGCGGTTCAAGCTGATCGGCTACGAGAGCCGCAAGGTCGCCGACGACGACTTCCGCGACGACAGCGTCGACGGCGGCGAGGTGGGTCCCGGCCACACCGTGACCGCGCTCTACGCCGTACGGCTCCGTGAGGGCGCTTCCGGACACGTGGCGACGGCGACGGTGCGCTGGCTCGACCCGAAGACGAGGAAGGCGCACGAGGCGACCGGATCGGTGGACACCGGCGCGGTCGGCGGAAAGCTCTGGGGCGAGGCCGGCGCGCGGCTCCAGGTGACGGCGGTGGCCGCCTACTTCGCGGACACGCTGCGCGGCGGCGACCTGCCGGGGACGCCCGCGCTCGGTGAACTGGCCACGCGTGCGCGGAAGCTGGCCTCCTCCACCGAGGACAGTTCGGTGGAGAAGCTCGCGGCGATGATCGAGCAGGCCGACCGGCTCAGGAACGGCGGCGACGAACCGCCGGCCGAAGAGGGCGAAGGCGAAGTCGGCTGACACGGCCGACCGGGCCCGGCGGGGGATCACCCCCGCCGGGTCCGTCCTGTCGGTGGCGGCTGGGAGAAACACCTGGAGGCACTCGCCGGCCGGGTCGCTCCACGCGTCGTGAAAGGTTTCAATGAGGCCGCTCGGAAGCTAAACGGGGATTGCGGGCGCAGTCAATGGGTTGATGGCGAGTGACAGGCTTCGAGGCGGACCACTACCTTCCGGCTCTTTGAATCGAGTTCATGTCGCGGATGCGCATCGCTCCACTCGCCCGTGCGCATCAGGTGTCCGGGAGCCTTACCGGTGAGCCAGTGCGGCGGCCGCCGGGTGCCCGGGCCCGACCAGGACGGTGAGGCCTGCTCTTCCGGGCACGGGTACCGGGACCCGGCACCATCCCGCGCGCCGGTAGAAGCGCAGCGTCGCCTCCGCGTGCAGGGAGGTGAGCAGCCAGCAGCGCCCGTCCGGGGCCGACTCGGTGACGGCCGTCAGCAGGGCCGCTCCCAGCCCGGCACCGCGGGCCGCCGGGGAGACCGCCAGCTCGTCGACCTCCAGGGCCCCGCACAGCCAACGGGAGACGCGCTCGGGTCCCAGCGCCCGGCGGACATGGCCGTAACTGCGGTCGGTGGGGAACTCCGCGGGGGTGGTCCACGCGGTGGCGAAGCCGGCCACCTCGGCGCGGGCGCCCGTACCCCGCGGCCCCGAGGGAGGCGAGCCGGCGCCGTGCTCCAGCGCCAGCGCCGCGGTGAAACCGGGGCGCAGGGCGTCGGTGTTCATGCGCTTGACGTAGAGCGCGGCGGCCGAGGGGTCCTCGTTCCACGGCGGAGCCGAGAACGCGTCGGCGTAGACCCGACGGATCCCGTCGGCGTACGCCGGAAGGGCCTCGCCGGTCATCTGCCGGACCCGCATGCCGCCGTTCCTTCCGCTCCGGACCGGTCCTGGGCGCCGGAACCGCTGCGGAAAGAATAGGACGCCGCACCGGCGCCGTGGCCGGCGCGATCCGGTGGCCGGCCGTGCGGCCGCCTCGGCCCGGCCTGGCGCGGGAGTGGCTCGCCCCGGCCGTACACGGCAGTGGTTCAGCCCGGCTGGAGGAGATGGGTGGTGAACCAGTCCCGCGCGAGGTCGGCGACGCGCTCCAGGGCGCCCGGCTCCTCGAAAAGGTGGGTGGCGCCCGGGACGATCTCCAGTCGCTTCTCGCAGTACAGCGCCGCCAGGGCCTGCCGGTTGAGGTCGATCACCGTGGTGTCATCGCCGCCGACGATCAGCAGGGTCGGCGCCCGTACCCCGGAGAGGTCCACCCCGGCCAGGTCGGGACGGCCGCCGCGTGAGACCACCGCTCCGATACCCGAGTCGGGGGCGGCGGCGGCCCGCAGCGCCGCCGCCGCCCCGGTGCTCGCGCCGAACGAACCGATCGGCACGCTCACCCGGTTCCTGAGCCAGCGAGTCGTGTCCGACAGCCGCGTGGAGAGCAGCCCGATGTCGAACACGTTGGCCCGGTACACCTCCTCGCCCGGGGTGAGCAGGTCGAAGAGCAGCGTGCCCAGGCCGGCGCGGTTCAGGACCGTGGCCACCGCCCGGTTGCGCGGGCTCAGGCGGCTGCTTCCGGAACCGTGGGCGAACACCACGACGGCGCCGGCACTCGCCGGGAGCACCAGATCGCCCGCGAGCGGAACCCCGCCCGCGTCCACCTCGACGCTCTCGGCCGTGGCGCCGTCCGCGGGCGCACGGGCCAGCAGGGCCACGACCTCCTCGTCGGAGGTCTGGGAGAAGTCCCGGTACCACTCGCCCACCGCGGAGAAGAGGTCCGGCGTGGACAGGCACACGATCTCGTCCACGTCATCACCGAGGCGCGAGGCCACGTCCCCAGCCGCCACGGGGACGGCCAGTGCGACATACGCGGCCCCCTGGGCCCGGACCACCTGGCAGGCCGCCCTGGCCGTTGCGCCGGTGGCGACCCCGTCGTCCACCACCACCACCGCGCGGCCCTCCAGCGGCAGACGCGTCCTGCCCGCCCGGTACGCCTCCGCCCGGCGGACGAGCTCCGCCTCCTCGGCGAGCTCGACGGACCGGACGTCCGCGTCCCGGACGCCGGCACGCCGGACGATCTCGTCGCTGATCACCCGCACCCCGCCCTCGCCGATGGCGCCGAAACCCAGCTCCGGGTGGCGCGGCACACCGAGCTTGCGGACCACGATCACGTCGAGCGGCGCGCCGAGGGCCTGTGCCACCTCGTACGCCACGGGCACCCCGCCGCGGGGCAGCCCCAGGATGACGGGGTCACGCCGCTTCAGGTGCCGCAGGGCCAGTGCCAGTCGTCGCCCGGCGTCCGTGCGGTCGGTGAACAGCACAGTGGTTCACCTCCAACAGAAGGGGACAGCGGCACTGCACGCGCACGCGTTTGCCCTGTCCTTCGAAACAAACCCATTTGAGCTGGTTCGGCAAGTCGGGGACGGGCGGTTCGAAGAGCCGCCGACGGAGTCGGTGGCTCTTCGCGTCCTGGATGCTCCGAGAGGGAAACTCAGGGCTACCGGCAGGGCCGTTTCCGTGCCGGCCCGGCGGGCGCGGCGGAAGATTCGCGGCCGGCCCGGAATCCTGCTTTCCGGGCAGAGGAAAGACAGCCAGCCATTCCGCCGTGACGCGCAAGTCCGGCATGGCTCCTCGCGCACATCCGTGCCCACTGGGCCGGTGGCGGAGATGCCCGCCCGGGCCCGGGCGGACTGACGCAGGTGGCAGCACGGATGTGGCCGGAGTGCGGTGTGCGAGGTGACGACCCGGGTGGTGGAGGCAGGATCCGCAACACGGACATCTACGCGCGCAGCCAGGTGGTCGTCGTCTGTCCCGCAGCTCTCCGGTATAGGCCTGAATTACGTGGCGGACAAGTGACGACTTAGTGCCTGATAGAGCTCCTCCGGCCCGCTCACGCCGTTCTCACAGCTTTTCCACAATCTTCGTGCGTTTGGTGACCTCGCGTCATCAAGAGGTAACGCATCGTGTATTGACCGCGGTCACGTGCACCTCACTAAATGTCTCCCGGCGAATGCGTTCATTCGCCGTCACCCGGGATCGTCACGGGCTGACCCCTGCTCGCAGCATGGAGTTTCGCCTTGCGTAAAGCAGCAAGATCGAACAGATCACACGGGTCCGGCAGATCAGAGGTACCGAGGGGGCGCCGGCAGGCGCGACGAAGAATCGGCGGGGGGCTCGCGGTTCTGAGTGCGGCCGCCATGACCGTCCTGGGCCTGCAGGTCCCGGCCGCAGGCGCCTCGGGCGCTGCGTCCGCGGCCGACGCACGCGTGGCGTACGAAGCGAGCTGTGGCATAGCGAAGCCCGGTGACGCCACCTGCTATTCGCTGCGGCGTACGGACGTCAAGGAGACCAAGGGCCTGCGGCCGGCCTCGGACGCTCCCGCCGGATTCGGTGCGACGGACCTGCGCAGCGCGTACAACCTGCCGGCCAACGGCGGTGCGGGGCAGACCATCGCCGTCGTCGACGCGTACGACAGTCCGACCGCGGAGAGCGACCTCGCGGTGTACCGCGAGCAGTTCGGCCTGCCGGAGTGCACCACGGCGAACGGCTGCTTCACCAAGGTGGATCAGCGCGGCGGTACGAACTACCCGGCGCCCGACCCGGGTTGGGCGGGAGAGATCTCCCTCGACCTCGACATGGTGTCGGCCGCGGCCCCGAACGCCCACATCCTGCTCGTGGAGGCGGACGACGCGAGCTTCGAGAGCCTGGGCGCGGCAGTCAACCAGGCCGTCGCGCTCGGTGCCAAGTTCGTGTCCAACTCCTACGGCACCGACTACCGCGGTGGCGGCGGCGAGGACCCGGCCGAGACGACCGAGTACGACGCGTACTACAACCACCCGGGCGTGGCGGTCGTGGCCTCGACAGGCGACTTCGGCTACGGGGTCAGTTACCCGGCCGCGTCGCAGTACGTCACGGCGGCCGGTGGCACAGCGCTGCACCGGGACGCGGACACGGAGCGCGGCTGGACCGAGAGCGCCTGGGACGGCGCCGGTTCGGGCTGCTCACTCTACGAGCCGAAGCCGGCGTTCCAGAAGGACACGGGGTGCGCCAACCGCGCCCTGTCCGACGTCTCCGCGGTCTCCGACCCGGCGACCGGTGTATCGGTCTACCAGACGTACGGCGGTGGAGGCTGGGCGGTCTACGGCGGTACCAGCGCCGCGTCGCCCCTGATCGCCGCGACGTACGCGGTCGCGGGCACGCCCGTCGCCGGCACGTACCCCAACGCGTACCCGTACGCGGGTAACGGTGCGGGGCTCAACGACGTGACGAGCGGCAGCAACGGGTCCTGCACCCCGAGCTACCTGTGTGAAGGCGCCACCGGCTACGACGGCCCGACCGGGCTCGGCACGCCGAACGGCGTGGACGCGTTCCGCAGCGGTCCGCACGGTGCCGTGTCCGGCACGGTCACGGACGCAGCCACCGGCAAGGCGCTCTCCGGCGCGACGGTCACGGTCGGCGACAACATCGCGAAGTCGGGCTCGGACGGTTCCTACAAGCTGACCGTTCCGGCGGGTACGTACGACATCGCTGTCGACGCGTACGGCTACAAGTCGGCGGCGGCCTCGTCGGTGGAGGTCACCGACGGCGCGGCGCTGACGAAGGACTTCGCCCTCACCGGGATCCCGAGCCAGACGGTCTCGGGCAAGGTGACGGACGGCAGCGGCCACGGCTGGCCGCTGTACGCGCGGATCACCGTCGAGGGCGTCCCCGGTGCCCCGGTCTGGACGGACCCGGTCACAGGTTCCTACAACCTGTCGCTGCCCGAGAACCACGGCTACACCCTGAACATCGCCTCGGCCACCCGGGGCTACGCCGCCGTGAGCGAGAAGATCACGGTCGACGAGGCGCCGGTCACCACGAACATCGCGGTGAAGGCGAACGCGTTCGGTGACACGGCACCCGGCTACGAGGTCAAGGACACGGGCAAGACGGAGCAGTTCGACTCCACCATGCCGCCGGAGGGCTGGAAGGTCGTCAACTCGACCGATTCCGGCTGGCAGTTCGACGACCCGGGCGCGCGTGGCAACACGACCGGCGGCGACGGCGCCTTCGCCATCGCCGACAGCGACAACGCGGGTCCCGGCTCGACCACGGACACCCAGCTGATCAGCCCCCGCTACAGCTTCTCTGCCGACAGCCACCCGGTGGCGTCCTTCGCCACCGACTACCTGGCGTATGGCGACCAGGAGGCCACCGTCGACGCGTCCGACGACGGCGGGGAGACCTGGAAGACCGTGTGGTCCGCCGGCTCCTCGACCAACGGCGCCTCGAAGATCACCGTCCCGCTGGACGAGTACGCGGGTGTCGAGAACGTCACCCTGCGATTCCACTTCGTCGGATTCTTCGGCTGGTGGTGGAAGATCGACAACGTTTTCATCGGAGAGCGCACGCTGAAGGCGACCCCCGGAGGTCTGCTCGTCGGTGACGTGACGGACGCCAACACCGGACAGGGTGTGGTGGGCGCCACCGTGGCCAGCGACGACACGCCGGCGGTGACCACCACGACCGTCGCCACGCCGGACGACCCGGACGTGTCGGAGGGCTTCTACTCGGTCTTCACGCCCGACCTGGGCAACCACGGCATGACCGCGTCGAAGAGCCGCTATAAGAAGCAGTCGAAGACCGTGAAGACGGCAGCCGACGGTGCGGTGTCCACCGGCTTCGTCCTCGCGGCCGGCCGGTTGAGCGTGACCCCGGAGACCGTGACCAAGACCGTCGCATGGGGCGCGCAGGCCACCCGGAAGGTCACCGTCAAGAACACCGGTGGCGCGGCCGCCACACTGAAGATGTCCGAGCAGGCGGGCAAGTACCAGCCTCAGGACCAGAAGCAGGGTGCGCCGCTCCAGAAGATCAAGGGCACGTACCCGACCGGACCGAGCAAGGCACGGACGGGGGCCGCCTCCAAGAAGGCCGGTCCCGCGGCGAGCCCCGCCGCCGCCCCGGCGGACGGCACCTGGCAGACGGCTCCCAACCTGCCGCAGGCGACCATGAGCAACATCGGCGCCGTGCACGACGGCATCGTCTACACCGGATTCGGGTACAGCGGCTCCGGTGTCTCGAGCGATCTGTACGGCTTGAACACGGAAACCGGAGCGTGGTCGAAGAAGGCGTCCGCGACCGACGGACGAGAGGGCCCCTCGGCCGGATTCATCGACGGCAAGCTCTACGTCGTGGGCGGCTGGCTCCAGACGGGAACCCCTGACACGAAGCTGGAGGTGTACGACCCCGAGGCAGACAGCTGGACGACCGGAGCTGCCACCACGCACGCGTTCGCGGGCGCCGGCACGGCGGTCCTCGACGGCAAGCTGTACGTGATCGGAGGCTGCACCGACGTCTGTGGCAGCAAGAACGGCAGTGTGTACGACCCGGGCAACGACAGCTGGTCGCAGATCGCGGACTACCCCGAGACCGTGGCGTGGGAGTCCTGCGGCGGCATCGGCGGCAAGCTGTACTGCGCCGGTGGCACCTCGGGCCAGAGCGTGCTCAAGCACGCCTACTCCTACGACCCGGACTCCGACAGCTGGAGCCAGGTCGCGGACATGCCGATCGCGGCGTGGGGTGCGTCGTACGCCGCGGCCAACGGGCAGCTCGTCTCCACCGGCGGTGTCAGCGACAACGCGCTGATCAACCAGAGCTTCGCCTTCGACGCGAGCTCCGGCGCGTGGACTGCCCTGCCGAACGCCAACGTCGCCACCTACCGCGGCGCCGGCGCCCTCGGCTTCTACAAGCTGGGTGGCGGTGACGCGCCGAACACGCCCTCCACCCAGGCCGAGTACCTCGCGGGGTACGACCAGGACGGGACCGGTGACGTCTCGTGGCTGAGCGAGAGCACCAAGGAACTGACCGTCCAGCCGGGTGCCAGCGCGACGTTCACCGTCTCGCTCGACGCCTCGGTACCCGAGATCACCCAGCCGGGTACGTACCGCGCGTCGCTGGCGTTCAGCACCGACACGCCGTACGGCGGCCGGAAGCTCCCCGTGTCGCTGACGGTGAACCCGCCGAGGACGTGGGGCAAGATCACGGGCACGGTGCTCGGCAAGGCATCGAACGGGACCACGGCCCCGATCGCGGGGGCGACCGTCGAGATCGACAGCTGGACGTCCGCGTACACGCTGCGGACGGCCGCCGACGGCACCTACGCGCTGTGGCTGGACACCCGCAACAACCCGCTCTCCGTCATCGCTGCCAAGGACGGCTATGCGCCGACCGCGGTGACGGTCAAGCTCGTCAAGGGCGGCACGGTGATCAGTAACTTCACCCTCAGGAAGCAGTAGCGCGAGCGCACATGAGACAGGGGCGGGTCATTCCTCCGGGGGTGGCCCGCCCTTCCCGCGCACCGTCGCGGCCCGGCCGGGTCCGCGCCTTCGTGCGCTGCGAGGCACCCTCCGGTGCGCCTTCGACCAGCGAAAAGGCCCTCCGGGAGGAGGGCCTGAAGGTGGTGCGGACTGTGTGCCCCCGGCAGGACTCGAACCTGCGGCCAAGCGCTTAGAAGGCGCCTGCTCTATCCACTGAGCTACGGGGGCCGGGTGTGGGCCTGTGTCCCGGAGGGCGTGGGTTCAAGCCATCCGCGACGGTGCCGGGACAAGGATAGGGCTCAGATCGCCTCGTCCCGGTTGCTTCACCTGCGTGGCACCATGTGGAGGTTCAGTGAAGCGAACCGATAATCGCAGGTAGGTGCGATTCGTGCATCGCTTTTCGCGCCTCACGCCCCGGGTGTTGTGCACTCGTTATGCCTGTGCCCCACTCGTCCGCTCTGTCCCCCGGAATGGATTCGCCGCGCAGGGGGGTCTATACGCTTCAAAAAGCCGTCAAAATTGGGCATTCTTCACATGTGGTAACCATGGATGTACGGCCCCAGCTCATCGACGCACTTTCCGCCCTGCGCGACCGTGTCGCTGCCGTGCGTCTTCCACTCCCGCTGCCCGGAGCCCCGCGCTCCCGGCAGACGCGGACCGAACTGCTCGCCCAGCTCGACGACTACCTCGTACCACGCCTCAAGGATCCCGAGGCGCCGCTGCTTGCGGTGATCGGCGGGTCCACCGGCGCGGGCAAGTCCACTCTCGTCAACTCGCTGGTGGGATGCCGGGTCAGTGAGGCCGGGGTGCTGCGCCCGACCACGAGGACTCCCGTGCTCGTCTGCCACCCGGACGATCACCACTGGTTCGCCGGGGTGCGCGTACTGCCGCAGCTGACCCGGGTGTGGCTGCCTCCGGGGCAGGCACAGGACCCCGACGGCCTCGACCACCTCGGTGCCGAGGGTGAGCACGACGAGTCCGTGCTGCGCGTGGAGACGGCGGCGACGCTGCCGCGCGGGCTCGCCCTCCTGGACGCCCCCGACATCGACTCGCTCGTCGTGCGGAACAGGGTCCTCGCCGCCGAACTCATCTGCGCCGCCGATGTGTGGATCATGGTGACCACCGCGTCCCGGTACGCCGACGCCGTGCCCTGGCACCTCCTGCGTACGGCGAAGGAGTACGACGCGTCGCTGGTCACGGTCCTGGACCGGGTGCCGCACCAGGTGATCGGCGAGGTGTCCCGTCAGTACGCCGCCCTGCTCACCCGGGCCGGCCTGGGCGACGTGCCCCGGTTCACGATCCCGGAGCTGCCCGAGTCGGCGGGCGGCGGCAGCGGGCTGTTGCCCACCACCGCCGTGGCGCCGCTGAGGGCCTGGCTCACCCACCGGGCGCAGGACCCGGCGGCCCGTCAGCAGGCAGTGGGGCGTACGGCGTCCGGGGTCATCGACTCGCTGAACGTACGGATGCCCGAGCTGGCCGCGGCGGTTGCCGCGCAGTACGCGGCGGCCGTCCGGCTGACCGGCGTCGTCGAGGAGGCGTACGGGAAGGAGCTGTCGCGCGTCAGGCGGCGGCTGACGGACGGCGCCGTGCTCGCGGGCGGTGCCCGCACCCGGTGGCGCGGCTACCCGCTCTACAGCACGGCGGGCGAGCTGCTGGACGCACTCGTGGAGAGCCTCACGGCCCTGCTGCAGTGCGCGGTGGCCGCGGCGGACGAACAGATCCGCACGACCTGGCAGCGCGAACCCGCCGCCGCGATCTTCCGGTTCGAGGACGCGGGCCGGGAGGCCGGCGGCTGGGGTCCGGCCGAGGACATCCAGGGCAGGGTCGGCATGGCGGTGCGGCGCTGGCGGAGGGTCCTGGAGGAGCTGGCCGAGGAGGAGGCCCGGCTGCTCGAACGCAACGCGGCGCCGGACGCCGAGACGGTGGCGGCGCTGCTGGCGGCGGCCCTGCTCGGGGGGCGCCGGGCCAGGGGCGCCGGCGAGCAGCTCGCCGAACGCATCGGTGCCCAGGGTGCGCTGCGCCTTCGCGACAAGGGAGGGGCGCTGCTCACCACCTGCCTGGAGCAGGTCCTGCACGGCGAACGCGACCGGCGCCTCGCGCCGCTCGACGCGCTCGAAGTGGCTCCGGAGCCACAGGCCGAACTCATCGCCGCGCTGTCCGTACTGCAGAAGGAGAGGAAGCAGCGATGACTGCCGTCACCGACCAGGACCACGGACAGGGACCGGGGAGCGGGAACGCCGAGACGCCCCAGAACCCCGAGGCGCCCGGCATCCTCCAGAAGCCCGGGACGCCAGGGACACCCGGGACCCCCGAGGAGTCAGACGGGAGCGACGAACGACGCTGGGACGACGGGCTCATCGCGCGCCGGGCCGCGGAGGCGTCGAAGGAATGGGCCGGGGGAGGGCGTGCGACTCAGGACGAGGCGGGGCCCCAGGTAGAGGCGTACGGGCTGCCGGGCAGCCCCCTGCGGCCCCGGCTCGACGCCCTGCGCGAACTGGTCGGGCTCTCCCGTGCCCGGCTGGACGTGGACACGCTCGCCGAGGCGGGGCGTGTGCTCGACGAGGCCTCGGCCCGTCAGCGGCTCTCCGCCCGGCACACCGTCGTCGCCGTGGCCGGAGCCACCGGCAGCGGCAAGTCCACGCTCTTCAACGCACTCGCCGGGGTCCAGATCTCCGACACAGGGCTGCGCAGGCCGACCACGTCCGCGCCGATCGCGTGCAGCTGGACCGACGGCGCCGCCGGGCTGCTCGACCGGCTGGCCATCCCCGGCCGGCTGCGGCGCAGGCCCGTCCAGGGCACTACGCCCGCCGACGAGGCGCTTCAAGGACTCGTCCTGGTGGATCTGCCCGACCACGACTCGGCGGCGACCGGCCACCGGGCCCAGGTCGACCGGGTGCTGGCCCTGGTCGACGCGGTGATCTGGGTCGTCGACCCGGAGAAGTACGCCGACGCGGCCCTGCACGAGCGCTACCTGCGGCCGCTCGCCGGGCACGCCGAGATCTCCTTCGTCGTCCTCAACCAGATCGACCGGCTTCCGGGTGACGCCGCGGACCTCGTCCTCGACGACCTGCGCAGGCTGCTGGACGAGGACGGGATGGCGGTGGGGGAGCACGGCGAGCCGGGTGCCACCGTCATGTCCCTGTCCGCCCTCACCGGAGCCGGGGTGAGCGACCTGCGCGAACTCCTCGGCAGGTTCGTCCAGGAGCGCACGGCGGCGGCCCGCAGGCTCTCCGCGGACGTGGACGCGGCCGCGGCCCGGCTCCGTCAGGTGTACGTCGCGGAGGGACGCCCCGGACTCGGCGAACGGGCCCGCGAGCAGTTCACCGACCGGCTGGCCGAAGCCGTGGGCGCGGCGGCGGCGGGACAGGCGGCGGAGCGCGAGTGGCGCAGGAACGCGGGACGGGCGTGCGGAACGCCGTGGCTGCGCCTGTGGCGCTGGTACGAGTCCACCCGGCAGCTCGGGGGCCTGGACCTGATGGCACAGGCCCTCGCACCGCCCGAGGAGGAGCTCACCGCCCGGCAGCGCGTGGAGCAGGCCGTGCGGACGCTGGCGGACGACGCGGTGGACGGTCTGCCGACGCCCTGGGCACAGGCCGTGCGCGAGGCGGCGGTGAACGGCGCCAGGGGCCTGCCCGAGGCGCTGGACGAACTGTCGCGGAACGCGCAAGCGGGAGCGGCCGGCCGGAGCCGGAGCCGGGGCAGGAGCGCGGACACCGCTTCGGCCTCCACGGGCGTCGGCGGTCCGAGCCTGGCACGCAAGACGGCGGACCCGGCCGGGCGCGGCCCTGCTCCGGCGGCCGGGGCCGCGGTGCCCCTCACGGGCGCGCCCGGGGCTCGGGCTGCGAGGCCGCCGCGCCCCGCGTGGTGGCCCGCGGCGGTGCTGGCCCAGGCATCCATGACCCTGCTCCAGATCTTCGGCGGGCTGTGGCTGCTGGGTCAGATCGTGGGCTTCCTCGAACCCGGGCTGATCGCCCCGGCCCTGTTCATGCTGGCCGGAG
The DNA here is from genome assembly GCF_042803195.1 of Streptomyces sp. NPDC057428. NCBI lineage: Bacteria > Bacillati > Actinomycetota > Actinomycetes > Kitasatosporales > Streptomycetaceae > Streptomyces > Streptomyces sp. NPDC057428. The sequence goes on along the minus strand of NZ_JBHVCT010000003.1, from coordinate 129,478 downwards.
TGATGGGCGGGCCGCTCGTCGAGTGGTCGTGCGCGGCAGCCGCGCGGGGCCCCGCGCGGCGCTACGGGCAGGAGGCGGAGCGGCGACTGCGCGAGGCCGCCGCGGGCTGCGGCCGGGCCAGGGTCCTCGACCCGGTGGCAGCGGAGCTGGCGCGCTATCGCGAGGTGCGGGAACGGTACGTGACGGTGACGGAGTTCTCCACAACCGGCCGGTAATCCACAGCCTCTGCGGGATTTCCCGTTTCCGCCCAGGATGGTGCGCACGGACCGGACAGACGCACCGGACCGGACGTCTTCGCACCGCACAGGTGCGGGCCGGACGGTGCGCCGGACATCCGGACGGAAAGTGCTGAGGGGCGCGGCCCGTTGCGCGGTGGAAGACGCGGCGGAAGGCGCCATGGAAACGGGGGACGGAAATGAACGAGACCTTGGTGACGCTGGTGGGAAACAGTGCGACCGCCGTGGACTTCCGGGAGACGGAGGCAGGGGCGACGGCACGGTTCCGTCTGGCGGTGACGCCCCGGCGATGGGATCGCGAGCGGCAGAGCTGGGCGGACGGCCGCACCAGCTTCTACACGGTGTGGGCCCGGCGGGCGCTCGCGGCGAATCTGTCCGGTTCGGTCTCCGTGGGCGAACCGCTCGTCGTGCACGGGCGTCTGAAGGTGCGGGAGGAGGAACGCGACGGGGTGTGGAAGACCTCCGTGGACATCGAGGCGGTGGCGGTGGGGCACGACCTGACCAGGGGAACGGCCGCGTTCCGGCGAGTGGTCAGAGCCGATCCCACTCTCGTGGCGCCTACGCATCGTCAGAAACAGGCCACAGAACTGGCATCGATGTCCTGAACAACGGGGGCGCGCCGTTGGAAGCTGTAACGATTACGAGTCGGAATGCTTATCTGACCGCATGATGGGGGACTGCTCTTCGTTCGATCCTTACGATTCCCCAGTACTCATGCGGCACTTGAGTTTGCTGGCGAGGCACCTCCCACACGCGGCTCATGCGTGAAGGTCTCGCCCGGAGGGGAATTCTGTGTTTTCTGTGTCTTCAGCTTCCACCCCGTCGTCGACGGCGGAGATGGAGGGCTCCCCAGGGGGTCGGAGCAAGGGCCAGGGTCGCGGTCTCGTCAGGACGGCTGCTGCGATGCTGGCCACCGGGCTGGTCGCTGCGGGAATGATCGCCGCGGCGACGGCCGCCACGGCCGCGCCGGCGGACGAGACGGGCCAGCATCCGGGCGGTGCGGTCGCCGTGCTGGACGGTCTGAAGACCTACGGCTTCGCCGAGCTCGACACCGGTGAGGGCAAGAAGCCCCAGGAGTTGCCCGCCGGCCTGTTCGAGATGAAGGTCGACGGCGGCGGCACCATCCAGACGTACTGCATCGACTTCCACACGCCCACCAAGGACGGCGCGAAGTACTCGGAGACCCCCTGGGACCAGTCCTCGCTCGGCGCCAACGAGGACGCCGGCAAGGTGCGCTGGATCCTGCAGCACTCCTACCCGCAGGTCAACGACTTCGCGGCGCTCGCCGAGAAGGCCGGTACCGGCCCGCTCGACGAGAAGACCGCCGCCGCCGGCACCCAGGTCGCCATCTGGCGCTTCTCGGACAAGGCCGACGTGACGGCCAAGGACGCGAACGCCGAGAAGCTCGCCGACTGGCTGGAGGAGAACGCACAGAACGTCGCGGAGCCCAAGGCATCCGTGGGGCTGTCTCCGGCCGCGGTCTCCGGCAAGGCCGGTGAGAAGCTGGGTCCGATCACCGTCCACACCGACGCCGGGCAGGTCTCGGTGGCACCGCCCGCCGACGCCGCCGCCAGCGGGGTCCAGGTCACCGACAAGGCAGGCAAGCCCGTCACTGAGGCTGCAGACGGTACCGACCTGTACTTCTCCGTCCCCGAGGACGCCACCGACGGCTCCGCCTCGTTCTCCGTCCAGGCCTCGACCTCCGTGCCCGTGGGCCGGGTCTTCGCAGGGCTGATCAAGAGCCAGACGATGATCCTCGCCGGCTCCAGCGAGTCCACCGTCTCCGCGACGGCGACCGCCACCTGGGCCGAGAAGGGCGCCGTCCCGGCCGTGACCGCTGAGAAGAACTGCGCCAAGGGCGGCGTGGACATCACCGCGGCCAACAGTGGCGACGAGCCGTTCACCTTCACCCTGGCCGGTGCCGAGCACACCATCCCCGCCGGTGAGACCCGCACGGTGACGGTCCCGGTCGCCGAGGACCAGGCGTACGACTTCACGGTCACCGGCCCCAACGGCTTCAGCAAGAACTTCAAGGGCGTCCTGGACTGCAAGACGGCCGGCACCCCCGCACCGGGTGACGACACCGAGACGCAGAGTGGCTCCGAGCCGGTGCCCGCCCAGACCGGCACCAGCTCCACCGGCGCCGAGGGCGGCCTCGCCGAGACCGGCGGATCCAGCGCCACCCCCGTCATCGCGGGTGTCGCGATCGCCCTCGTCGTCCTCGGCGGCGGCGCCGTCTTCTTCCTCCGCAGGAAGAAGACGCAGAGCAGCGGTGAGTGACGTGTAGCGGTACGGCGCGAAAGCGCCGGTGGAGAGCCCGGTACGGACATCCGTACCGGGCTCTCCGGCTTCCCGGCGCTCCGGCCGCGGGCGCCGGACGGGTACCGGGGACCGGACGGGTTTCCGTCCGGGTGCGGACGTCAGGCAAGATGGTTGTATCTGCCCACACCTCTATTGCTGCCGGACGGTTTCTCTTGGCTGAGTTCATCTACACCATGCGCAAGACGCGCAAGGCGCACGGCGACAAGGTGATTCTCGACGACGTCACCCTGAACTTCCTGCCCGGCGCGAAGATCGGTGTCGTAGGGCCCAACGGCGCCGGTAAGTCCACGGTGCTGAAGATCATGGCGGGCCTGGAGCAGCCGTCCAACGGCGAGGCCTACCTCTCGCCCGGTTTCAGCGTCGGCATCCTCATGCAGGAGCCGAAGCTCGACGAGTCCAAGACCGTCCTGGAGAACGTCCAGGACGGCGCCGCCGAGATCATGGGCAAGCTCAAGCGCTTCAACGAGGTCGCTGAGCTCATGGCGACCGACTACTCCGACGCGCTCATGGACGAGATGGGCAAGCTCCAGGAGGACCTGGACCACGCCAACGCGTGGGATCTGGACGCCCAGCTGGAGCAGGCCATGGACGCCCTGGGCTGCCCGCCCGGCGACTGGCCCGTCAACAACCTCTCCGGTGGTGAGAAGCGCCGTGTGGCGCTCTGCAAGCTCCTCATCGAGGCGCCGGACCTGCTCCTCCTCGACGAGCCCACCAACCACCTCGACGCCGAGTCGGTGAACTGGCTGGAGCAGCACCTCTCGAAGTACGCGGGCGCCGTCGTCGCCGTGACGCACGACCGGTACTTCCTGAACAACGTCGCCGAGTGGATCCTCGAGCTCGACCGCGGCCGCGCGCTGGCATACGAGGGCAACTACTCCACGTACCTGGAGAAGAAGGCCACCCGCCTCAAGGTGGAGGGCCGCAAGGACGAGAAGCGTCAGAAGCGGCTCAAGGAAGAGCTCGAGTGGGTCCGCTCGAACGCCAAGGGCCGCCAGACCAAGTCCAAGGCACGTCTCGCCCGTTACGAGGAGATGGCGGCCGAGGCGGACAAGATGCGGAAGCTGGACTTCGAGGAGATCCAGATCCCGCCGGGTCCGCGGCTCGGTTCCATCGTCGTCGAGGTCGAGAACCTCTCGAAGGCCTTCGGTGACAAGGTCCTCATCGACGACCTGTCGTTCACGCTGCCGCGCAACGGCATCGTCGGCATCATCGGTCCGAACGGCGCGGGCAAGACCACGCTGTTCAAGATGATCCAGGGCCTGGAGACGCCGGACTCCGGCGCCATCAAGGTCGGCGACACGGTCAAGATCTCCTACGTCGACCAGTCCCGCGCCAACATCGACCCGAAGAAGACCCTCTGGGCCGTCGTGTCGGACGAGCTGGACTACATCAACGTCGGCAACGTCGAGATGCCCTCGCGGGCGTACGTCTCCGCGTTCGGCTTCAAGGGCCCGGACCAGCAGAAGCCGGCCGGTGTCCTCTCCGGTGGTGAGCGCAACCGCCTGAACCTGGCGCTGACGCTCAAGGAGGGCGGCAACCTGCTGCTCCTCGACGAGCCCACCAACGACCTCGACGTGGAGACCCTGTCCTCGCTCGAGGACGCGCTCCTGGAGTTCCCCGGAGCCGCTGTGGTCATCTCCCACGACCGCTGGTTCCTGGACCGCGTCGCCACGCACATCCTGGCGTACGAGGGCGACTCCAAGTGGTACTGGTTCGAGGGCAACTTCGAGTCGTACGAGAAGAACAAGGTCGAGCGCCTGGGCGCGGACGCGGCCCGTCCGCACCGTGCCACGTACAAGAAGCTCACGCGAGGCTGATCGACTTGGCCCGTCACATCTACAGCTGCCCGCTGCGCTGGTCGGACATGGATGCCTTCGGCCACGTGAACAACGTGGTCTTCCTCCGCTACCTGGAGGAGGCGCGCATCGACTTCATGTTCCGGCTGGCGCCGGGGGACGGTTCGCCGTCCTTCTCGGGCGGCTCCGTCGTGGCCCGGCACGAGATCGACTACGTGCGCCCGCTGGTCCACCGGCACGCGCCGGTGACCATCGAGTCCTGGGTCACGAAGATAACGGCAGCGTCGCTCACCATCGCCTACGAGGTGAAGGACCCCGAGCAGGTCTACGTACGGGCGTCGACGGTCGTCGTGCCCTACAACCTGGCGGAGGAGCGGCCCCGGCGGATCACGGCCGAGGAGAAACTCTTCCTGCAGGAGTACCTCGACCAGGAGCCCGCCGTCGTATGACTGTGCCTGTACGGTCGCTGCGGTTCGCCGACGCGAGGGAGGCGGCGGACCTCGCCGCCTTCCTCGGCAGGCTGCTGCACTACGACCGGGCCGCCGCCGTCCGCCTCCAGGCGGGCGGCGGCGCCCTCGCGGTCTTCGGCCGGCCGCCGTCGTTCGAGGTCCTCGCGATCCGCACGGTCCGGCTGTCCGCGACGCACGACTTCGACGTCACCGTGTCGGCCGGGGAGCTCCTCGAGGCCCTGGACACGGACGGGACGGACGAGGCGGCCGGGGTCGGCGCGCTGCCGGTATCCGTGACCGGGCCTCCGTGGACCGGGGTGCTGCCGCCGCGCGGCGGCTGGCGGGAGCGCACCGGGCTTCCCGGGCCGGTCGACCTGTGCACCGTGCTCGCCGACGCGGTGGCGGAGTTCCGGTCACGCGACGCGGCGCTTCCGGAGGACCGGCGCACCAGGACGGAGCGTGACCTGATCGGCCGCGACATCTGGTCCCGGACGGTCGGGGAGACCGAGCTCCCGCTGCGTGCCGTGCACGCGGCCCAGTCGCTCGGTTTCCTGCGCCCGGCGGCCGGCTTCCCCGTCGCGCTGCTCACCACCGGTTCCTGGATGCGGCTGCGCACACCGTACGGTTCGATCGCCCTGCGGGGCACGGGCGGCGGCCTCGGCACCCTCGCCGTGACCGTCGGGACGGTCTGAGCCCCCCTCCCGCCCCCGGGCCTACTCCTTCGGCGCGTCCGGCCACACCCCGATGTGGTCCTGCTCCAGTTCGAGCATCACCCGGTGCTCCATCCCCAGCGCCTCGGTGTAGTCCGCCGGGAGCTGCAGCCGGCCCGCCCGGTCGAGCATCGCGTACTCCCGTGCCACCTGGGACTCCTGCCCCGTCGCGGCGTCCACCTCGGTGCGCCTGAGGACCTCGGACGATGTGCGGCCGTCCCGGATCGCGACCGTGCGGCGTACCTCGCTCGCCACCGCCTGGTCGTGGGTGACGATCACGATCGTCGTACCGAGTTCCTCGTTGGCCCGGCGAAACGCCGCGAACACCTGCTCGCCCGTCGCCGAGTCCAGCTCGCCCGTCGGTTCGTCGGCGAGCAGCACCGAGGGGTTGTTGGCCAGCGCCACCGCGATCGCCACCCGCTGCTGCTGTCCGCCGGACATCTGGGCGGGGCGGCGGTCCCGGCAGTCCGCGATCTCCAGCATCTCCAGCAACGACTCGGCGCGCGCGGCCCGTTCGCGGTTCCCGCCGCCGCCGCGCAGCTGCATCGGGAGCGTGATGTTCTGGGCGGCCGTCAGATACGACAGCAGGTTGCGGGAGGTCTGCTGCCAGACGAAGCCGACGACGTCGCGCCGGTAGCGCAGCCGTTCCTTCGGTCCCATCGCGAGCAGGTCGCAGCCCGCCACCTTCGCCGAGCCGGCGGTGGGGACGTCCAGTCCGGCCAGGATGTTCATCAGGGTCGACTTGCCGCTCCCCGAGGCCCCGACCAGCGCCATCAACTCGCCCTTGGTGACCAGCAGATCGAGTCCCTGGAGTGCCTGCACCTCCACGCCGTCCGCGGAGAAGACGCGCACCAGCCGGTCGCAGGCGATCAGGGCGTCGTGTCCGTAGGACGGCCGGTCGCGGCGTGCTGTCGCCCGCTGTTCCAGTTCCGCCAGGGTGGTCTCTGTCGACGATGTCACCGGGTGTCTCCTGCCCTGAGTTCCTTGATCGATCCGCGGCGGCTAGCCCACCACGCCTGCACGCCCGCCACGACGCCGGCGAGGACGACCACGCCCAGCGCCGGGAGTGCCAGTGAGCGGAGGTCCGCCCGCATCAAGACGGTGGCCGTCGTCCCGGGGTCCCCGCCGGCCAGGGCCAGCGCTGCCAGGTCGATGCCCGGTGCCAGCAGGGCTACGGTCGCCCAGCCGACGAGGAGCCCGCCGAACGCGGCCAGCAGCGCCTGCGGCATCGCCTCGAACGCGAGGAGCCGTCGGCCCTGTCGGGTGGTGAGCCCCATGGTGCGCAGCCGGGCGAGGAGCGTGGTCCGCTCCGGCGCGGTCTGCAGCAGGGAGAGAAGCACGGCGAGCAGCGCGTATCCGGCGCCCGCCGCGACAGCCGCCCGGTAGATCTGTTCGGCGCCCGCCTGCAACGGGGTGTCCACGAACGCCCTGCGCTCGACCGCCCGTATCCGCACCACGTACCCCGGGCCCGCCTCGCGCGCCGCCGCCCGTAGCTCTGCCTGATCGAGAGAGGACCCGGTCACCAGCAGCGTGGTGGGACCGTGCACGGCGAGCGCCGCCGAGTCGACGATCAGGAACTCGGAGTCGCTCACCGCGGACGTCCGCGGGAGGACGGCGGCCACCCGCACGGTGATGTCCCCGGCCTGCGACCGGACGGTGTGCGGCCGGTCCCCGAGCCGCTTGGCGAGTGCGGGCGAGGCCACCGCGGGCAGCGCCTCGTCCTTGTCGCCACCGCCCGCCAGTGCGTCCGTGGGGAAGGCGGGCAGCCCGGTGCCTCGGGCCAGCCGTGCGTAGGACCCGGGCTCGACCCCGATCAGGGTCGCCCGCTTCGTGTCCGACATGACGTCCCCGGAGGCCGCCAGCGGAGTCCCGTACTCGATGCGCACGGCCGCGACGTCCTCGGCGCCGCCCATCGCCCGCACCCGGCGTGCGACGTCGTCCGGGACCGGGCTCAGCGCGCCCTCAGCGCTGATCCGGGCGTCCGCGCCGACGGCCCGCAGTGCGGCTTCGTCGCGTGCGTCGGCGACGCCGGCGAGGACCGAGCCGCCGAACGCCGCCGTGGTCAGCGCGACGAGCAGTGCCAGCAGGGGCAGGGTGCCGCTCGACGAGGCACGGCCCGCGCGGGCCAGCGAGAGGAAGCCGACCGCCCCGCGCAGCCGGGCCACGGGGCGCGACGCGAGCCGCAGCGGCAGGGGGTACAGGCGTACCAGCACGAGCGCCGCGATCAGGCCCACCAGGACCGGGGCGGCACTGATGAGGAGGTCGGTCCCCGCCGCCGTCGAGGTGCCCCGCCGGCGCAGCGCGGCGACCGCGCCCACCGCCAGCACGAGCAGGGTGAGTTCGGCGACCGTACGCCGGCGCGAGGGCCGGGCGTTCACCATGTCGTCCCGCGCCCCGTGCAGCAGCGGCATGCGGTGGTGCAGCGTCGTACGGAGCGGCAGCACCGCACAGACCAGCGCGGCCACGGCGCCGGCTCCCGCCGCTGCGGGCAGGAACCGTGCCTCCGGGACGAGCAGCACGGCCAGGAGCAGCCCCAGCGCCGCCGCCGGCAGCACGGCCACCGCGGTCTCGGCGAGCAGCCGCCCGCCGATGCCCCGCAGCGAGCCGCCGCGCGAGCGCAGCAGGGCGAGTTCGTGGTGGCGGCGGGCACCGATCAGCCCACCGGTCATCAGGAGGACTACGGCGGCCACCGCGCCGATCCCCATCGCGGCGACCGTGACGACGGAGTCGATCGCGGCCCGCATCGCCAGGTGGGCGTCGACGATGGCGTCCAGGTCGGTGGTGAGCGTGGTGTTCGGCCCCGCGATGTCGCGCAGCTTCAGGAGCCCGGGGCCGTTCTCCACCACGGCGACCGAGGTCGCCAGTCGGGACGCGTCGGCAGCGGTGAGGTCCGAGGCGCCCGGGGCGAGGCGCCAGTAGAGCTCGGGATCGCTCATGGTCGCCAGCAGCGCGGGCGCGGCGTCGGACGGCAGCAGCAGCGCGGCCCTCCAGTAGAAGACCGGCGTCGGGGATCCGGGGTCACTGACCAGGGAGGGGGAGCGGAACAGCGGTTCGACCGCCCAGTAGCCGCTCTCCGGCCGCAGCGGCGTGACGATCCCGGTGATCCGTACGGTGAGCGGCTCCCCGCTCGTGGTGGGCACCGAGATCGTGGAGCCCGGCTTCATCCTCAGCTCCGCCGCGGTCTCCTCCGTGACGGCGGCCTCGACCTCGAGGGTGTCCTGGGTCACCTGGCCGCGTACCGCCGGCCAGCGCCCTGACCGCAGGGTGCTGTGCTCGGCGAGCGCCGAGGGGGCCGCGTAGTTGAGCTGGGGCGGCATCGCGTTCGGGCGCGGCAGCCAGGGTTCGTCCGCCACGACGGGGGTCGTCGTGTGCACCCCGTACGAGGAGCGCGGCACGTCGGCCCGCAGGGGTGCGGGCAGCGTCTTCGTCAGCGCCTTGTCTGCCTCGGACAGCGCGTCCTCGCGCATCGCGCGCTCCCGCACCGACGGCGCCTGGCCGAGCGCCGGGGGTGGTGTCGTCACCTCCAGCACGCTCTGCCCGGGACGGGCGGTCGTGATGTCGTGGCGCAGCGCCTTCGTCTCGTACGCGTCCACAGCGCGCGGGAACGCGGCGGCGAGGAAGGCCGTCAGCAGGACCAGGACCGCCAGAGCGGCGGATATACCCGGGGCGTTACGCAGCCGCGTACGCACCCAGGGCGCGCAGGCGGCCGGACTCTTGGCGGCGTTCATGTCAGTTGTCCCCCTGGTGGCGCAGCGACACCGCAGGATCGGTGCGGCGCCGTGTGATCGCCGCGACGAAGAGCAGCGGCAGTGCGGCGACCGAGGCCAGCAGGACGGCGACCTGACCGGCGGGCAGCAGCACCAGCACATCGGGCACCGGCCTGGCCGCCTGCCCGGTGAGTACGACGAGAGGTACGACGGCCCTGGTCAGCACGGCTCCGAGGGCGAGCCCGATCAGCAGGGCCAGGGCGATGAGGACCCCCTGCTCGGCGGCCATCATCCGGGCCAGACGGCGCCGGGGTGCGCCCAGCGCCCGCAGTACGGCGAACTCGGCGGACCGCTCGCGCTGCGAACCCACGAGACCCACGGCGAATCCGACCGCCGCCAGGGCGGCGGCCACGACTGCGGCCGCCAGCAGCGCGGACTGCGGGCCCGCCCCCAGGGGATCGTCCGCGAGGTCCCGCGCCACCTCGTCCCGCACGCGCACCTGCGCCGGGTCGGTGCCCGGCAGCGCGCGCAGCTCCGCCGCCACGGCAGGTCCGCCGCCGGGTGCGGTGCTCAGCCACCACTCGGTGGGGGCGAGCGTGGCCCCCGACCGATGGGCGAGCACCTCGGACACGGCCCTGAGGTCCAGCAGCAGAGCCCCACCCGGCTTGGCCGACGGGTCGGTCACGGCGCCCTCGGCGATACCGGCGGCCGCGCCGGGGCCGGTGGTCGGCAGCTGCCGCACCGACTTCACCAGGGTCACGCGGACCGTGTTGCCCGCCAGCGTGAGGTCGACGTCCTGGCCCAGCTCGGCCCCCGCGTACTTCAGGTACGCCTCCGTGGCCACCGCCTTCAACGCGGGGGCCGCCGGACGCTCCGCGGTGATGCGCAGCGTGCCGACGGGCTCGCCCGTCTCGGTCTCGGTGCTGTAACGGAAGGCCGGGGCGGAGCCCGAGCCGTTGACCGCCTCGGCCTTCTCGCCGGGGCTGGTCTCACCGGCCACGGACTCGGTCGCGGCAGCGCGCCAGCGCACCCCGTCCGAGGCCGGCACCGGCCGCTCGCCGCCCTCGGCGGTGAGCGTGCGCAGTTCTGTCACGGAGACCAGGCGCTCTTCAGGCTCTTCGGGCACCTGGCTGTCCACCTCGAAGCCCGTCACCGCCAGCCCGCCCGACGCGGACACGGGGAAGGACACCGCGTGCCTACGCCCGTCGACGGGGACGGTCCCCGCACCCACGCGGTAGCCGATCCCGTAACGGTCCTCCAGGAGCACGCTCACCAGTGGCGCCGAAGCGGACGGGGACTTCCCGCCGGACGCCGAGGTGTCGCCGATCCGCAGGTCGAACAGCGCCCGCGTGCTGCCCGGGGGCAGGACGACCCCGGTCCGCGCGGCCCTCGGCGGTGCCACCGCGTCGAACAGCTTCTGCGGCGAGGTCCCCGAGAGGTCCTCGCGCATCAGCAACCCCTCGTCCGCGTGCGCGGTGTCCAGGGCGAGTATCTCGGCCGTCCGGCCACCGGACAGATCGGCCGTCGTACGGAAGGCCGGTGCCGCCCGCCGCACCCCCGGCACCTCCGAATAGGGAGCCGCGTGCGCCGGATCGCCGGAGAGCCCGCCCACCATGCGCACCGACGCACCCGACCTGAAGTCCGCCTGGTCGTCCTGCGACCGGCCCCACGACGCGCTCTGTCCGACGGCCAGCATGCCCATCGCGACCGAGAGGACCAGCAGCAGCACCGGTCCCGCGCCACGGAGCGGACGACGGCTGAACTGCCAGCCGGCCAGGGCGGCGGACAGCCCCCGGCCACTCGCGGCACGACGCTCCGCGATCCTGGCGGCGGGCGGCAGCAGCCGCAGCGTCAGCACGGTGCCGGCGAGCAGGGCCAGGGCGGGAGCGGCGACGAGCAGCGGGTCGATACCGAGCTCGCCGCCACGGTCGCCGCTGAGCGCACCACTGCCGGAGGCCCCGGTCTGCCGGTCCAGCTGCCAGTACGCAACCCCGGCGATCAGCAGCAGCCCGATGTCGGCGCCGGCCCGCACGGGAGTGGGCAGCGCGGAGCCGCGGCCGCTCCGGCGGCCGCCCCCGCCGGCCGCCAGCGCGGGTGCGACCACCGCGAGCGCGCACATCAGCGCCACGGCCCCGGCCACCAGCCAGACCGTGGTGTCCACCCCGCCGCCGAGCCGCAGCCCGATCCGGCCGAGCTCGCTGCGCTGCGCCAGCAGACGGGTCAGCGGTCCGGCGAGCAGCGGTGCGACGGCGGCGGCGGGCACCGCCAGAAGGAGTGCCTCGATGGCGGCGAGGAAAGCGATACGGCCCCGCGAACCGCCCCTGGCCCGCAGGAGTTCCGTCTCGCCGGCGCGCTCAACGCTCAGCAGCCTGGCCACGAGCAGCAGCGCGTAGCCGGCGAGCAGGACGAGCTGGACGGCCACGATCATGATCGTGGAGCGGGACACCAGCAGTGCCCGCTCGATCTGGTCGATGACGGTCGGCAGCGAGGTCCGCACCACCGGCCCGTCCCCGAACACCCTGGAGGCGGCGAGGGACTTGGGCCCGTCGGCCGCGGCCCTGCGCAGGGCCGCTGTCCGGCCGGTGGTCACCGCGGCGAAATCGGCGGCGGCCAGCCACGACACCGGACCGGCACTGACGCGGCCGGAGCCGACCACGGCCGGGTCCGCCAGCAGCGGGCCGTAGGTGGTGAAGACGACCTCGCGGACACCCCGCCCGCCCAGCGTGTCCAGCCGCCAGTACGGGTCGGCCAGGTCGGACGCCTCGTAGAGCCCGGTGATCTCGACCCTCAGCGGCGTCTCACCCACCCGGTCGGTGAGAGTGAGCGTGGAGCCCGGCTTCAGCTTCAGGGCCTCGCCGGCGGCACGCGGCAGCGCCACCTGCACAGGGGCGTCCGCCGCACCGGCCCCGGCATCGGGCATGCGTCCCGCTGTGAGGCGCACACGGCTGCGGTCCAGTGAGGCGAGATGCGTCAGGTCGGGCTCACCCCGCTGCTCGGCAGCCGTCCGAAGACCCCGGGGCAGCGCGTACGTGCCAGAACTCTCCAGCTTCCGCACGGTCACCGGCAGTCCGTCGAACGTGTCGTCGGCCGCCCGGCGCACCAACGCGTCGGCTTCGTCGCGCCGCTCAGGGTCCACATCGGCGGAGACGAAGAGGGAGGCCCGCTCCGCGGAGCGGTGCGAGAGCGTGTGCCGCAGGGCGGCGTCGCCTATGGAACCGGAGAACGCGGTGAGTGAGGCCAGTACACAGGTGGTGAGCAGGACCGCCAAGAAGGCTGCGGCGAGCAGGAGCCGGTGCGCGCGCACCCGCAGAAAGACGAACCCCGTCACCTGTTCCCCCGCACCTTCAGCAGCCGTACGCCTCTCACGCCCCCCGGCGTCCCTCGGATGCTTTCAGAGTGCACGGTTCCTGGAAACCGCTTGTGGTCGCAACTTGATGGGATCGTGACCGTTATGCGGCTACTGAGCACCGGATTCCGCACATGACTCGCCGGAATGCTGTAGACCGGTCCGCTGTGCGGGCCGCCGGCCTGCCGGTCAGTCCGCCGTATTGATCATCGAGGCGGCGGCATAGGTGAGGTAGTCCCACAACTGACGCTCATGCTCGGGCGCGAGGCCGAGTTCGTCGAGCGCCACGCGCATGTGGGAGAGCCAGGCGTCGTGCGCCGCCCTGTCCACGCGGAAGGGGGCGTGCCGCATGCGCAGCCGGGGATGGCCCCGCTCGTCGCTGTAGGTGCGCGGGCCGCCCCAGTACTGCATGAGGAACAGCGTGAAGCGCTCCTCGGCGGGACCGAGATCGGCCTCCGGGTACATCGGGCGCAGCAGCGGGTCGACCGCGACGCCCTGGTAGAAGCGGTGCACCAGGCGCCGGAAGGTGTCCTCGCCGCCGACCTGCTCGTAGAAGGTCTGCTCCTGAAGCGTGTCGCGCGGAATCTCTGTCACCCGTCCATCGTCGCAGACGCGCGCGCCCGTCGGCCGGTGACCGGGGTCCTAGGACCCCGGTCCTTCGCCGGCGGGCGTCACGCGCCCGGGCCGCCGGATCAGTCGCGGCGGACCGTGATGGTCGTCCACGCCCCGACGTGCACCTGGTCGCCGTCCTGGAGGGGGACGGGGACATAGGGCTGGATCGGGTCCTCGGCGCCGTTCAGCGTGGTGCCGTTGGTGGAGTTCTGGTCGACGACGGCCCAGGTGCCGTCCGGCTGCTGCACCAGCACGGCGTGCTGGTGCGAGACGCCCGGGTCCTCCGGCGGTACGGCCAGGTCGATGTCGGGTGACTCCCCGGTGCTGTGCCGACGGCGGCCGATGGTGATCTGGCTGCCGGTGAGCGGAAGATGCTGTTCGGGGGAGTACGCGGGCAGGTTGAGCCCGGTCGCCTCGGGGCCGCTGCGCTGCATCATCGCCAGGAAGTAGTCACGGTCCGGGGCGATGACCGCCGTCCAGGTGCCCGGTCGCTGCTCAGGGCTCCCCTGTGCGGGGCCCTGACCGGGGAACTGCTGCTGCGGAACCTGCGGCGGCCGAGGTGACTGAGGGCCCTGCGGGCTCTGCTGGAAGCCCTGCGGCGCCTGCTGCCGCGAGGGCGGCGGCAGCATCCAGTCGTCGTCCCCACCGGGCTGCGGAGCCTGCGGCTGCGCGGGAGCGGGTGGCGCCGACTGCTGCTGGAAGGACGGCGGGGACGGCGGTCCCTGGCGGTGCGGCTCGAAGGGGGACGCAGGGCCGGAGGGAGTCTGCGAGCCGGCACCCCGGCCACTCTGCTGCCCGTCGAACGGCGACGGGGACTGCTGTCCCTGCCGTTCGAACGGTGACGGTGACTGCTGCTGGAAGGACGGCGGAGGCGGCGGCCCCTGCTGGAACGACGGCGGCGGCCCGGGCCGGCCGGACTGCTCGGGGGAGAGCGGCTCGGCGGGCCGGTTCACCTGTGAGGGCCGCGAGCCCTGGTACTCGAAGGGGTCACGCTGCTGCTGGGGCGGCGGACCCTGCTGGGCCTGGAAGCCGGGCGGCAGGTTCAGCCCGGGCACAGGTCCGCCGGCACCGCCCTGGGGAGCGAGCGGGGTGTAGGACGTCGCCTTGTTCGTGAGGAAGTTCCAGCGGCACTCCTCGCAGAACGGAGCCATCGCCTCACGAGGGGTGCGGCACTGCGGGCAGAGCTCGGCCTGGACGGTCGGCTCTCCGGTTCCGGACCCCTGCGGATAGCCGTAGCCGGGCGCGGGCGGCGGGGGAGGCGGCGGGACCGCGCCCGAGGGCGCGCCCGTCCCGGCCATGCGGTGTCCGCAGACCTCGCACCAGTCCTCGGAACCCGACTGGTGTCCGTTCGGGCAGGTCGGCATGTCGGCGCTTCCCCCTCTCCTCGTACGGCCCGGAGGCCGCCATGCTCGTCGGTGCGCCGTACAGCCGGTGGGGCCTTCCGTACGGTTCTGTCGTTGTCGTTCGTGTAGCTATTTCTTGACACGAACGGTCTTGGTCGAGCGCGTTTCGAGTGTCATCTCGTCCGCTTCTGCGACCCTCGCCTTCAGTCGCACAGTACCCGTCGCCGCGTCGACGACATCGACCACCTTCGAAAGCAGCTTCGCGGTATCGGCGTTCCCGGACGCCGAGGCGAGCTGAACCGCGCGGCCCAGTTTCGCCGTAGCGCCATCGAAATCACCCGACTTGCGTGCATCCAGTCCCTGCTGGATGACTTGTGCCAGTTCGGCCTGTCCCGTGTAGTGCGCCACCTGCGGGTTGATGGAGGTGGACGCGGTCATGTCGTCCGTCCAGACGGCGCGGACCAGTCCCTGCGAAAGGGTCTGCGGCGCACCTCCGTCCGCCGTGGGCGGCAGGATCAGCGAGACCCTCGCGGCCAGCATCTCCTGGCCGATCCCGGCCTCCGGAACCCTGACGCACACGTGGTAATCCCGGGACTCGTCGCCCCAGGAACCGGTGGGGTAGTCCCCGGCACGCGGACCCGACTCGGTCCGGCGGCCGGTCAGATCCGCGACCGTGGGTGCGACCTGCTTGACGAACGCGATCTCCACGCCGACGGGCGTCCAGAGGCGCAGAGCCACATCCGCGACCTCCTTGCCCATCACGTTCTCCATCATCCGTGTGAAGTCCCCCGCGAGGCCCGCCGGGTCGGCGACGATGTCCGCCGTGCCGAGCAGGGCGGAGGCGATCGCTGTGACCTCTTTCACCTCCCAGTCGGTGCCCACACCCCTCGCGTCACAGGTGAAACGGCCCGCACAGGACTCCAGGGCGGCCCGCAGGTCCTCCGGCGACTCGTGCTCGTTACGGCCGTCGGTGAGGAGGATGCCGTGCCGGATGCCGACGTCGGCCGACCCGAGAAGCCGGTCCGTGAGCCGCAGCCAGGTCCCGACGGCCGTGCCGCCCCCCGGGCTCAGGCGGCGGAGGGCCTCCTTGGCCTGGGCCTTCGTCCGAGGATCGGCGGTCGCCAGCTGTCCGGCGCCCGGGTACACGTCCTTGGCGACATGGGTGCCGGCGACGACGGCGAACCGGGTGCCGTCGCGCAGGGTGTCGATCGCCGCCGCGGTCGCGTCGCGGGCGTTGCGCATCTTCGTCGGCGGGTAGTCCATCGACCCCGAGCAGTCCACCATGAGCACCACGGCGGCCCCGGGCCCCGGTCCGGCGGAGTCCCTGGGAGCGGGCACCGCGTTGCCCAGCGGTACACGGCCGGTGGTCCCCCCGCCGGTGGACGTGACGGTCACGATCGCGTTGACCTCTCGCCCGCCCTGGGGCAGGTAGGCGTTCTGGTACACCTCGACGGAGAACTGCGGCACGTCGGACTTGGAGAAGTTGGCCATCTGATCGGCTCCTTGAGGCTCCACGTATGTCGGTCGAGGACAGTCGTGCGGGCAGGGTTCAGGGCGTGGGACGGTAAGGGCGTACGAACAGGGCGGAACATCGGACGTGCCGGGCGGACCGAGCGTGGCTCAGGCCGATCCTGCCCCCGCGGGCACCACGGCGAACGGCAGGAGCGCCACTGTTACGTTGTCGTGGCCCCCGCCGTCGAGCGCGTGACCGACCAGCACCTGGGCGCCGTGCAGCGGCCGTTCGTACGCGTCGTGCGGCAGGGCGGCGGCCATCTCGGCCGCAGCCTCCGCGTAGTTCCACAGGCCGTCGGTGCACACCACCACCATTCCGGGCCGGTCCGGCTTGAAGGACGCGGTGTGCGGCTCCAGTTCGTACGCGTCGGCGCCGAGCCAGCCCGTGATGGCGTGGGCGCGCTCGTCGGCGTACGCCTCCGCCTCGTTCATCAGGCCGGTCGCCACCATCTGCGCGGCCCAGGAGTCGTCCTCCGTGAGCCGGGCGGGC
Source organism: Streptomyces sp. NPDC057428 (assembly GCF_042803195.1). Taxonomy (NCBI): domain Bacteria; kingdom Bacillati; phylum Actinomycetota; class Actinomycetes; order Kitasatosporales; family Streptomycetaceae; genus Streptomyces; species Streptomyces sp. NPDC057428. The sequence goes on along the minus strand of NZ_JBHVCT010000003.1, from coordinate 112,955 downwards.
GGGTTCGTGCGGTCCTCGGGCACCCAGTAGACACGGCTGTCGCCCACCCAGCCGACGACCAGCAGACCACCCGCAGCGATCGCGCCGACCAGAGTGCAGGCGGGGGCGTTCTCGTGGCGGTGCTGATCGTGCTCCAGCGCCTGGCCGGAGTCCTGCGCGAGAGCGTTGACGGCCTCGGAGGCCGCCAGGATCGCCTCGTGCATCGCCTGCTGGGGATGCGTTCCGCGCGGCAGCGACTCGAGCAGCGCCTCGTTGGCGGCGCTCGCTGCCGCGGCCGACGCCTCGTCCGGACGGCTCGCCGACGAGACACCGTCGCAGACGACGGCCACCACAGCCGGCGATCCGTCCGGCAGGCCGGTGCAGGACACCGCGAACGCGTCCTCGTTCCGGTGGTGCCGCAGCCCGCGGTCGCTCACCGCGGCCACGGATCCGAGCTCCTGCTCCATGTGGTCGCGCTCGCGGGGCTGGGCGTGGCCGCAGTTCTCGCAGTAGCCGTCGGGGTCCACACGGCCCGAGCGGCAGGCCACGCAGAGCTTCGCGGAGGCCGCGCCCCCCGCGGTCGCGTGCTCGACCGTGCGGGGGTCGGGCGCGGCCAGCTCGAAGTCACCTGCGGCACCGCCGCGTTCCCCCGCCGCGCCGTCCGGAACGTCGTGGCGCACCGCCGCCGGCGACGGGGCGGACAGGGGCCGCCCACCGGAGTCCACCCCCGGCAGGTCGGCCGGGCGGTGCGTGGGCGCCGCCAGGTCGGAGCTGTCGGTCTCGGAGGCGGCCGGCCACTCCACGGGAGCGGCCGCCGGCGCCGCCACACCCTGCGCCGGCACCGTGATGGCAACGGTGGGGCGGTCGCCGGGGGGAGCGGGCACGGCCGAGAGGTCGTATCCGCACGCCCCGCAGAACAGGTCGCCCGACTCCAGCGGTTCCTCGCAGCTGGGGCATCCCGGCAAGGAGGCCCGCTGGTGGATCTGTGACATCTTCACACCCAGGTCCGGGGGCGGAAACGGTTGGCCCGCTCCACCAGTTCGATCCTCTCGTCGCCCCGCTGAGCGAGCCGGGCGAGTCTCCGGTACGAGCGTTCGAGACCGAACCTGAGGCCCCGCTCGTCCAGTTCACTGCCCAGCACCGTCCTCGGGCCCGCGGCTGCGGGAGAGGGCGCAGCGGCCGGCCGAGCCGTGGGACTACCGGAGAGTACCCAGTCCAGTGCCGTGCCCAGTACCTCGGTCGACAACTGCTCGCGGCGCACCGCGTCCAGACCGTACCCCTGCAGCGCCGTCACCTGGTCCGCTGCCGCCGACAGGTCGTCCAGCAGCGGCTCGTGCGGGGCGCGTTCGCGCAGCCGCGCGCGCACCGCGGCCACCCGGGCCGCCGTGTAGTGGATCGACGACTCCGGCACGGACTCCAGGGTGCGCACCGCGCCCGTACGGTCCCCGGCGGCGATCTGGACCCGGGCCAGGCCGAACGCGGCGCTGACGAAGCTCGGATCGGTCGCCCACACCAGGCGGTAGTACTCCGCGGCGTTGTCGAGCTGGCCCAGTACCTCCGCGCAGATCCCCAGGGCCAGCTTCGGGGCCGGTTCGCCGGGGAAGGCGTCGTAGACCGCGTCGAAGGACAGGGCCGCGTTCTCCCGGTCCCCGGTCACCAAGGAGGTGATCCCGCAGTACCACACGACCCGCCAGTCGTCCGGGTGCTGCCCCTCCACCACGGTCAGTACCCTTACGGCGGAGTCGAGTTCGCTCATCTCCAGACGCGCGCGGAGCTCCCGGAGCCGGGTCTCCAGCGAGGCGGCCGGCACGGAGTGCAGTGCCGTGACCAGCTCGGCCGGCGCGGACGCCATCACACCGGCCAGGAAGCCCGCGTTGGGGTCGTTCGGGTCGACCCGGGGGACCGGGAGGGCCAGTGAGGTCGTCCGCGCGTCGAACGCGGCGAGCCGGGGACCGGCGCCCGGGTACGCGACGGCGGGCGGCACGGGGTCCGGGACCGGCGCGCGCGGTGCCGGCACCGCGGCCCGCGGCGGTGCGGCGCCCGCCGTGCCGCCTCCCGCGCTCCCCCGGACGTGAGTGTCCGGGGCGTACACCGGAGCCGCGCCCGCAGAAGCACCGTGAGGGGCCGCGGGAGCGAGCGGTGGGGGAAAGGCCGGGGCCGGGGCGGGGACGGCAGGCATCGGGACCGGTGTACGGCGGCGTCCGGAGCGGCCCCGCCCGGCAGCCGGAGCCCGCCGGGCGCCGAGCGCCGATGCGTCGCGCGCGGGCTCGGCGAACAACTCGGTGTCCGTCACCCGCACTTCCGTTCCGAAGAGCGTCGAGAGCGCCGGGCGCGGCCTTCCCGTCTGGAGCGCGACGACCTCACGCAGGACCCCCGTCAACTGCTCGGCCATCTCCGCGGCGGAGGAGAACCGGCGGGCCGGGTCCGGGTCGGTGGCCCGCACGAGGAGCCGGTAGAACGACTCGTACCTCCGGAACACGTCGATGTTGTCCGGGTCGGGCAGCGAGTCCACGAAGACGTTCGTGTAGCCCTGGAAGTCGAAGGTGAGTACCGCGAGCGTCCGCGCGACCGTGTACAGGTCGGAGGCCACCGACGGACCGGTCTCGGCGACCTCGGGTGCCTGGTAGCCGACCGTCCCGTAGATGGCCGACTCGTCGTCGTCCATCCTGCGCACCGCGCCCATGTCGATGAGCTTGAGCTGGTCCTCGGTCTGGATGGCGTTGTCGACCTTGAAGTCGCAGTACAGCAGGTTGCGGCTGTGCAGGTGACCGAGTGCCTCCAGCGCCTCGATCCCGTACGCGCAGGCCTGCTCCACCGGCAGCGGATCCCGCTTCCCGGCCGGGGTGCGGCGCTCGTTGGCGATCTCCTTGAGCGCCTTGCCGCCGACGTACTCCATGACGATGTAACCGTCCAGCGAACCGGTGCGCTGGTCCAGGTGCTCCACGAAGTTGTAGATGCGCACGATGTTGGAGTGCTCGATCTCCGCGAGGAAGCGCCGCTCGGAGATGGCCGCCGCCATGGCGTCCTGGTCCCCGGTGTCCAGCAGGCCCTTGAGCACGACCCAGCGGTCGGAGACCGCGCGGTCCACCGCGAGATAGACCCAGCCCAGCCCGCCGTGCGCCAGACAGCCCGCCACCTCGTACTGCCCGTGCACGACGTCGCCGCCGCGCAGCTTGGGGACGAAGGAGTACGGATGTCCGCACTTGGTGCAGAACCCTTCCGTGCGGCCCGCCCGTTCGCCGCGCGAGCGGCCCACCGGGGCGCCGCAGTCGGACCGCGAGCAGAACCGCTTCCTCTCGGGGACCTCCGGATTCTCCATCACCGCGGTCCGGGGATCGGGCCTCGGCACGTCGGGGACGAGCACCAGGCCCACGCCCAGCCGGCCGCGCCCGGAGGTGGAGGCCGTCGAGGAACCCGAGGAGCGCACCGACACCGATCGCGAGGTGGAGGAACCGGACAGGGAGCGGGAGAGCCGCCCGGATACCGAACGCCGGGAGGTGGACGAGCGGGAAGACGCCCGCGACGACGCCCGTGAGCCGGTCCGCTGCGAGGTGCTGCCGCTGCCGGCGGCCCTGCCGCCGCCCGCGATACCGGTGGGCGGCGAACTCACCATGCCCGTGGGTGACACGACCGGTGCGAGACCGCAGGTGTCGCAGTAGAGTTCGCCGCCGCCCATGTCCTCGTAACCGCCCTCGCACCCGGGGCGCTGGCACTGCGCACTCATGATGTCTCCCCCTGTCCGTCGTGCTCGCCCCGGTGGCGCGGTGTCAGCAGATCGGTCGCGGCCTGCTGATAGCGCAGCACCGCCTGTCCGGCCACGCGCAGATCGCACGGGGCGCTCCACAGCATCCGGCGGGCCGCGTCGTACCGCTCGATCAGGAGCGGATCCTCCGCCAGGCCGTGCCGGGCCACCTTCGCCCGATAGGCGTCCAGCCTGCCGCGCAGCTCAGCGCGGACCGCCAGAGGCGCCGTGACGGACGTCAGCGATTCCCGGGCGCGCATCAGTTCGTCCTCCGCCTCGCGCTCCAGCGAGTCGAGCAGCGGTGACAGCCGGCTCCACTGGGCGTGCCTGCGGTACTCCGACGCTGCCGCCAGCCGCTCGTGCAGCACGGTGGGCGGGCCGCTGACGGCGGGCACCTCCGAGGCGGCGATCTTCGCCAGCACCTCACCGCGCGCCGAACGCGCCTCGGTGAGCGTACGGTTCGCGCGCGACAGCAGGTCACGCACCTGGACCAGGCGCTGCTCGGCGTCCTGCCGGACCGCGAGCACCGCCTCGATCTCGCGGCGCACATCCTCCAGAGCGCGGGCCGCCCGGTCGTAGCGCGTGGTGTCGGGCCGCCCTCCGCCGGGCGCGGCACTGCCCGTACCCGGCATCCAGAACGCCAGCGGATCGGAGATCACCTGCGCCCGCAAGGTGGTCAGCTCCTCGGCGATCGACACCAGGTCGTCACCGGCCGGATGCTCCCCGGGCCGTACGCCGACGGAGTGGGCCAGCGACCCGGTGCGGCGGAGTTCGGCCGCCAGCAGGTCGATCCGGGCGGGCAGCGCGGACCATACGGAGTCCGACGAGAGGACCATGTCCAGTGCGTGGGCGTACAGGTCGTTCATCCGGGCGACCAGCTCCTCCAGCGTGAACCGCTCCGAGAGCCGGGCCGGACCGGTGAGCGAGGCGCCCGGCCCGGCCTGTCCCTGGTTCGCCACGGTCACACCGTCGCCGCGCAGAAGGTCGGTCAGGGCCATCAGGTCGCTCCTGCCGGGGTAGCGGCGCCTGGCCCGGATCTCACGGGCCGAGGCCAGCGCCCCGGCGTAGGCCTCGAAGTACGTCCAGAGCAGCGTGATCGACCGCTCGGTGACGGCCCAGCGTTCCTTGGTGACACCGGTCAGGCCGGCGCCCTCCAGGAGACGGCGGCCGGCATGTTCCTCCAAGGCGAAGAGCGAGGTCTCGATGGCCTCGTGCTCAGCACCGAGCCGGGCCAGCGTACGGTCCGCCTCGTCCCGGCCCATGACCGGGCCGGGGGGCCTCCCCGCGAAGCTGGGGAAGGATCCCGCCACGCCCATCGATCACCTCTCCGCTCGATTCCGGGCCGGGGCCCGGACTGTCAGTTGCTCCGGTACTTCGGGGCCGGGGGCCCCGTGATCCCGGGCAGACCCGTCGCCAGCCACTTGCGGTACGACACCATCCAGGGACTGCCGGCCCCGCCCTGGCGGTAGTCGACCAGCACCTTGTTGACCCGTGCCACCAGATCGTCGGCCCCGAGCTTGGCGGCGACGCCGTAGTACTCGGTGGTGAACGGCTTGTCACCCTTGAGCTCGACCGCCGGGTCCTGCGCCGCCTGGCCGGCCGCCAGCGCGTTGTCCGTCACCACCGCGTCGACCTCGCCGAGCTGCAGCCGGACCAGGCAGTCCAGCTGGTTGGGCACGGTCAGGCGGTCGGGGTCCTGCGCGGTGCCTTCGTGCTCGTCCTCGAACACCGCGCCGTAGGACTTCTCGTTCAGCGCGTCGTTCGCCGTGGAGCCCTCCGCCGTGCAGACCCGCTTCCCCTTCAGCGATTCGTCGTACCCGCTGACGTCGGAGTCCTTCGGCGCCAGCACCTGCTGGCCGGCCTGGAAGTACGCAGTGGAGAACGCGACCTTCTCGAGACGCTCGCAGTTGATCGTCATCGTCCGCACGACGACGTCGACCCTGTCGTGCTCCAGTGCCGCGATGCGCTGGTTGGTCGGTATGGCCCGGAAGATCACCGCGTCGGGATCGCCGAGGACGTCCTTCGCGATGGCCCGCACCAGATCGATGTCGAACCCTTCGAGCGTGCCGCTCTCCGGATCGCGGTAACCCCACCGGTAGCTGTTCTGGTCGACACCGGCTATCAGCTTCCCGCGCTCGCGGATCTTCGCGATGTTCGGGCCGTCGGCGCCCGAGGGAGGAAGGCTCGCCTCCGGGTTCTCACAGGTGTCGGCCTTCACCGGCACCGCCGTCGTGGCGCCGTGCCCGGCACCGTCCTGGCCGAACGTCCCGTCGCCGTGCGCGAGCGGCAGCAGGGTGAGGCAGGCCGTGACGGCGCAGGCGACCGCCATGCCCGTCACGCCGCCCCAGCCGCGCAGCCTGCCGCGTGCGGCCCAGCCTTTCGCCCCGGTCATCGCTCGTCCCCTCACCGGTACTCCGAGAGCCTGCGGTTGACCCCGACGATCGCGGCGACCGCACCCAGCACGGCGAGGACGGCGGCCCCTGTCGGCAGCCCGCCCAGAGCCCCGCGCCCGCTCCTGGCCGCGGCGTCGAACTCGCCCTGCTCATGGGCGAGCGCCTGCCGCAGTGCGCCGTCGACCTGCTCGAAGCACTCACCCGTGGAGTTCTTCGGACCGATGACCTGTTTCAGCGCACCGTCGTAGTCGCCTCGGTCGTCCGTCGTCCGGGCCTCTGTGTGGCGGTCCTGCCACTCGGACACACTGCTGATGGCACTCGCCACCGGCTTGCTCCCACTGGAGTCGTCGGCCAGCTCCCGCGCGCTCACCAACTGCGCGCCGAGGGCCTTCATACCCGTGCCGTAGTCGGTCTCGTACTTGTCCCGCGTGCCGTCCGGGGTGAGCACCGCACCGCGGGCGACCAGCGTGAGGTTCTCGTTTGCCCGGGCCTTCAGGGAGTTGATCCTGGCCTTGCTGAGGACATCCAGGGACTCCTGCCCGTGGACCATCGCGTCACGCATCTCGGCCCTGGCCACCGTCTGCCCCACGGCCAGCCACAGCAGCACCACCGTCGCCGCAGCCGTCGCGGCGAGCAGACCGTGGTTGAGGACGCGGTTCGTCCTGCGGTAGTTGCGCCGCTGCATCCACACCAGGGCGGCCAGCGTCACGATCCCCGCGGCCAGCGAGAGGAACGGCCACCTGCGGGCGTCGGCCGAGTCGGTGCCGAGCCTGCCCGTCTCCGCGGCGTACAACCGCTCGGCCGCGGGGAGGAGTTCGTTCGTCATCTTCTGGTTGGCGTAACGGAGATAGGCGCCGCCGAGCGGAAGCCCCTGCCGGTTGTTGGCCCGAGCCCGCTCGACGAGCCCGGTGTACTCGGGGAGCAGCTCGCCCAGGGTGGTGATCTCCCGGTGCGAGGAGGTCGAGGCGTCGGTGCTCGCCGCCGCCTTCACCAGGAGCCTCGAGGCCTCCTTGACGTCCCTCTCGTACTGCTCGTGCACGTCCTTCGGTTCCTGCGCCCCCGCCAGGAAGCCGCTCGCGGCCATCGTGTCCGCGTCCGCGAGCGAACGGTAGATGCTCGCCGCGTCCGCGCTGAGCGGCTGACTCCGGGTCACCACGTCGTGCGCGGCCTCGGCCCGGGCGTCGATCTCCAGGAAGGTGACCGCGCCGAACACCACGACCAGCAGGGCGAGTACGGCGCCGTAGAGCTGCAGCCTGCCCGGCTCGGTGGTCGCGGCGGAGCGCAGCCGCTCGACGGCGACGGCCCGGGCGCCACGGCGCGGGGCGGGTACGGTCACGGGCGCTGCCCGCGGATCGGGCGCGGTCTCCCGTGGTGCGGCCCCGCTCGGCGGGTATGTCACTTGACCTCCCCCTGGGTCACTGACGACGGCCCCCGGCCCCCTGCCGAAGGAGGACGGGTGCCCGGCCAGAAGTATGGCCGCACGAACCGGTATCCACCAGGAACAACTGGATGCCGCACCGGATCGGTCCCCCCACCATGAACACGTATGGGGCGCCGGATCGGTTCCCGTGCGGAAGGGGCGTCGCGCGGCAGCGAAGCCGCGTGACGCCCCACCTTCGGTGTCATTGTGTCAGGCGTAGTGCGAGCGCAGCCTCCCGTGGGCCTGCGGAGCAGCCCCCACACGGTCCAGGCCGAGGAGCGCAGCCCCCAGCACCGGGGGCTGTGCGACCACCCGCACCACCGCCTTCGGGGCGCGCTCCGAGAGCAGCTTCGCGATCCTGCCGTCCAGCCGGGGGTGCCGTGCCGCGAGCACGCTGCCCCCCAGCACCACCGGAACCTCCTGGGCCAGCAGGCCGAGCCGGCCCAGCGCGACCGACGCCATGGCGACGACCTCGTCCGCCAGCCGGTCCACCAGCGCACCCGCCACCGGGTCCCCGGCGGCGCTCGTCGTGAACAGCACCGGCGTCAGCTCGTGCCGGCGCCCGTCGGGGATCAGCCCTCTGTGCAGCGCCTCGATCAGCTCGTACATCGAACCGAGCCCGAAGTGCCCCGGCAGTGTGCGGACCAGCTCCGTGGGCTCCCCGCGGCCGTCCTCGGCCCGCGCGGCGAACCACAGCGCCTCGTCCGCGAGCCCCGAACCGCCGCCCCAGTCACCGGATATGCGCCCGATCGCGGGGAAGCGCGCGGTGCGGCCGTCGGGCACCATGCCCACGCAGTTGATCCCGGCGCCGCACACGACGGCCACTCCGCGCGGCTCGTCGACCCCGGCGCGCAGGATCGCGAAGGTGTCGTTGCGCACCTCCACCGTGCCACCCCATCCGCGCCGCAGCAGAGCCTGGGTCAGCTCGGCCTCCTCGACGGGGAGATCGGCGTTCGCCAGGCACGCCGACACGTGGGTCACGCCCGTGACGTCCTCCTCGCACAGCGCGAGCGCCTGCCCGACCACCGCGGCCAGGATGTCGACGGACCGCTCCACTCCCACGACCGGCGGCTGGAAGCCACCGCCCCGGGCCGTGGACAGGACCGAGCCGTTCTCGCCGATGAGTGCCACATCTGTCTTGCTGTTCCCCGCGTCGATGGCGAGGACCGAGGCGTTCACGCCCACGCCAGGTGCTCCCGGTTGTGCGCGATCAGCCGGTCCGTGAGCGCCTCGGCGTACTCGAACTGGCCGATGAGCGGATGCGAGAGCAGCGCCTTGAACACCCGGTCCCGGCCGCCGCGCAGTGCCGCGTCCAGCGCCAGATCCTCGTACGCGGTGACCTGTCCGATCAGCCCCGCGTACAGCGGGTCGAGCGCCGGGACCGCGAGCGGCACGGCGCCCGTGCCGTCCACGCGGGCCTGGACCTCGATCACCGCGTCGTCCGGGAGGAACGGCAGCGTGCCGTTGTTGTACGTGTTGACCACCTGCACCGCGGAGCCGCCCCCGACGAGCAGGGAGGCCGCCAGGTCCACGGCAGCCTCCGAGTAGTAGGCGCCGCCGCGCTTGGCGAGCAGCGCGGGCTTCTCGTCCAGTGCCGGATCGCCGTACATGGCGAGCAGTTCCTTCTCCATCGCGGCGACCTCCGCCGCGCGGGAAGGCTTCGTGCCGAGCTCCCGGACGACCTCGTCATGCGCGTAGAAGTACCGCAGGTAGTACGAGGGGACGACACCGAGCCGGCCCACGAACTGCCTGGGCATCCGCAGGTCGCCGGCGATCGTCTCGCCGTGCTCCGCCATCAGCTTCGGCAGGACGTCCTCGCCGTCCGGGCCGCCGAGGCGCACCCCGAGCTCCCACGAGAGGTGGTTGAGCCCGACGTGGTCCAGGTGCACCTCGCGGGGCGCGACGTCCAGGAGCCGCGCGAACTTCCGCTGGAAGCCGATCGCGACGTTGCACAGCCCCACGGCCTTGTGGCCGGCCTGGAGCAGGGCCCGGGTCACGATGCCCACCGGGTTGGTGAAGTCGATGATCCAGGCGTCCGGGTTGGTGCGCCGGACGCGCTCGGCGATGTCCAGGACGACCGGCACCGTGCGCATCGCCTTGGCGAGGCCGCCGGCCCCGGTGGTCTCCTGGCCTACGCAGCCGCACTCCAGGGGCCAGGTCTCGTCCTGCTTGCGCGCGGCCTGCCCGCCGACGCGCAGCTGGAGCAGCACCGCGTCGGCGCCCTCCACCCCCGCGTCCAGGTCGGCCGTGGTGGTGATCCGCCCCGGGTGGCCCTGCTTGGCGAAGATCCGCCGCGCCAGACCGCCGACGAGCTCCAGCCGGTCGGCCGCCGGGTCGACGAGCACCAGCTCCTCGATGGGCAGGGTGTCCCGCAGACGTGCGAAACCGTCGATCAGTTCGGGTGTGTAGGTGGACCCGCCACCCACTACTGCGAGCTTCATGTCAGCCTTTTACTCCGGTCAGTGTGACGCCCTCGACGAATGCCTTCTGGGCGAAGAAGAAGACGGCGATCACGGGGGCCATGACCAGGACGGTCGCGGCCATGGTCAGGTTCCAGTCGGTGTGGTGTGCGCCCTTGAAGGATTCCAGGCCGTAACTCAGCGTCCAGGCGGCCGGGTTCTCCGAGGCGTAGATCTGCGGTCCGAAGTAGTCGTTCCACGCGGCGAAGAACTGGAACAGGGCGATCGCGGCTATGCCGGGCCTGGCCATCGGCAGGACGACCTTGACCAGGGTGCGGAACTCGCCGCACCCGTCGACCTTCGCGGCGTCGAGGTACTCGTCGGGGATGGTGAGGAGGAACTGCCGCAGCAGGAAGATGGAGAACGCGTCGCCGAACGCCATCGGGATGATGAGCGGCCAGAGCGTCCCGGACAGATCCAGCTGCTTCGCCCAGAACAGGTACATCGGGATGATGACGACCTGCGGCGGCAGCATCATCATCGAGATGACCAGCATCAGCGAGAGCCGGCGCCCCCGGAAGCGGAACTTCGCCAGCGCGTAGGCGACGGGCACCGACGAGACCACCGTCAGGACGGTGCCCACCCCCGCGTACAGGAGGGTGTTGCGCCACCAGGTCAGGAAGCCCGGGGTGTCGAGGACCCGACGGTAGTTCTCCCACTCCCAGGTGTCGGGTGTGAGGTCCCTGGTCAGTGCCTGCTGGTCGCTCATCAGGGACGTCAGCAGGACGAAGACGAACGGCAGGACGAAGAACAGCGCGGCGGCGACGCCCAGGGAGTGCAACGCGATCCAGTGCAGCAGTGCCTTGCGGCGGGCGGTGCGTCCGGCGGGCGTGGATGCCTCGTCGGCCGTGACGGGCCGGGGCGGGTCGAGGAGTTGGGTCATGGCTCAGTCACCGGCCTGGATCAGGTTGTTGCGGCCCCGCATCAGCAGTGCGGTGAAGGCCATGGCCAGGGCGAACAGGACGAGGGCGACGACGCAGGCGGAGCCGTAGTCGAAGCGCTGGAAGCCCAGGTTGTAGACCAGCTGGGGCAGCGTGAGTGTCGACTTGTCGGGATAGCCCGGCTCGAACTGCTGACCCGAGCCGCCGATCACCCCCGAGGCGACCTTCCCGGCCACGAGGGGCTGGGTGTAGTACTGCATCGCCTGGATCACGCCCGTGACCACGGCGAACAGGACGATCGGCGAGATGTTCGGCAGCGTGACGAAGCGGAACCGCTGCCAGGCCGAAGTGCCGTCCAGCTCGGCGGCCTCGTACTGCTCGCGGGGTACGTCGAGGAGCGCCGCCATGAAGATCACCATGAGGTCTCCGATGCCCCACACCGCGAGCGTCGTGAGGGCCGGCTTCGACCAGGAGGCGTCGTTGAACCAGCCCGGTGCCGGCAGCCCCAGGTCGCCCAGGATCGCGTTGACCGGGCCGGTGCCCGGGTTCAGCAGGAAGACGAAGGCGAGCGTCGCTGCCACCGGCGGGGCGAGGTAGGGCAGGTAGAAGAAGGTGCGGAAGAGTCCCGTGCCCGTCCTGATCTTCGTGATCAGCATGCCGATGCCGAGGCCGAACACCACCCGGCAGCTGACCATGACGAGCACCAGCCACAGGGTGTTGCGCAGCGACGGCCAGAACATCGGGTAGTCGCCGAGGACGTACGTCCAGTTCGTCAGCCCGTTGAAGGACGGCGCCCCGAAGCCGTCGTACTTCATGAACGAGAAGTACACGGTCGAGATCATCGGGTACGCGAAGAAGACGGCGAACCCGATCAGCCACGGCGACATGAAGGCCGCCGTCCGCAGCGCCGACCTGCGGCGCTTGGAGCGGAGTGTGTGCGTCGTCATCGGGGACTACTCCGCCTTGGCGATGTCGGTGTCGATCTGCGCGGCGGTCTTCGCCAGGCCGGCCTTCAGGTCCTTCACCGCGCCCTTCTCGTACTGGAAGCCGAAGTCCTGGATGGTCTGCTGGTACGTCGAGCCGTTGACCGCGCCGTCCGGGGTGCTGGACTTCGGGTGCTGCGCGATCTCGAGGAACGTCTTGAAGCGCGGGTCGAACTTCAGATCGGGCGACTTCAGTGCCTCGAAGGTGGAGGGCACGTTACGGATGCCGTTCGCGAAGTCGACCACGGCCTGCGTGTCGCTCGTCATGAACTTCATGAGCTCCCAGGCCGCGTTCTGCTTCTTGCTGGCCGGGGCTATCCCCATGATCGTGCCGGACAGGAAGCCCTTGCCGTAGCTGTCGGCCTCGTCGTCGGCGACCGGCATGGGCGCCACGCCGATCTCGAACGGCACCTTGGCGTCCGTCGCCATGCCGAGCCGCCACTCGCCGTCCAGCTGCATCGCGACCTGGCCGGTGTGGAAGGGGTGCTTGGCCCCCCACTCGTCACCGAACGTACCCCGGTACTTCTCCAGCTTCTCGTATCCGCCCAGGTCCTCGACCAGCTTCTTCTGGTAGGTGAACATCTCGGCGAACGCCGGGTCCTCGGCGATGTTCGACTTGCCGTCGGCGTCGAAGTAGGCGTGGTCCCACGAGGACAGGTAGTGGTCGGCCACCGTCTCGTAGCCGTGGAACGTCGGCATGAAGCCCAGCTGTTCGTAGCTGTCGCCCTTGCTCACCGTCAGCTTCTTCGCGTCCGAGGCCAGTTCGGACATCGTCTTCGGCGGTGCGGTGATGCCGGCCTTCTCGAAGGCGTCCTTGTTGTAGTAGAGCCCGTAAGCGTCGGCGAGCAGCGGCAGCGCGCAGCGCTTGCCCTCGAACTGCGTGTAGTCCAGCAGGACCTTGGGGAAGGTCTTCTCCAGGTCCAGCTTCGACTTCTCGATGAACGGCCCGAGATCGGCGAAGGCTCCGGACGAGCAGAACTTGCCCACGTTGGAGGTGGTGAAGGAGGACACCACGTCCGGCCCGTTCGAACCTCCCGCGCGCAGCGCCTGGTTGAGCTTGTCGTCATTGATGTTGCCGACGACCTTGACGGTGATGTTGGGGTGGGTCTTCTCGAACCGGTCCACGTTGTCCTGGACGGCCTTCACCTCCGAAGGCGCGCTCCAGCCGTGCCAGAAGTTGATCGTGGTCTTCGCGTTCGGATCGTCGTTCGCGCCGGACTCGGTCTGGCCCGTACAGGCGGTGGCGAGTACCGAGATCGCGGCGACGGCGACGGCTGCGGTGGTCATCGTGCGGCTTCTGCGCATGACAAAGCTCCCAGGGACAGGGGAAGAAGGAGAGGCAGGAGAGGGGCAGGAGATGAGGGGGGAAGTTCGGGGGAGTGCCGCGTGGTCAGCGAGAGGTGTCGAACACTTCGTCGCGGGTGTCCGCCAGGGCGCGTTCCAGGGCGCCACGCAGAACCGGGTGCCGTTCGATCGCTCCGAGGGCGAGACGCGGCCGGGAGGCGGCCAGTTCGGCGAGCTCGGACTGGACCAGGGACAGAAGCCGCTCGCCGCCGGCGGAGACCAGCCCGCCCGAGAGGACGATCAGCCCCGGGTCGAGCACGGCGGTGACGGACGCGAGCCCGGTGGCGAGGCGCTGCGCGTACTGCCGCAGGAGCTCGGTGAGTGCGGGCTCCCGCTCGTATTCAGCCGCGGCACGGGCGAGGAGCCCCGCGGCGACCTCCGTGTACGGCTGGTGCGGGGTCTCGATGCCCAGCGCGGTGGCGAGCCTCGGTACGGCCTGGGCGCCCGCCAGTTCCTGGAATCCGCCGGCGTTCGCCTTCAGCACCTGGCGTACCAGCGGGGTGCCGGGCACCGGAAGGAAGCCGACCTCGCCCGCGCCGCCGGTGAAGCCGCGGTGCAGCCTGCCGTTGATGACGAGGGCGGCGCCGAGGCCCTCCTCGTTCCACAGCAGGACGAAGTCCTCGTGGCCACGGGCCGCACCGAGCCGCTGCTCGGCCACCGCGACCAGGTTCACGTCGTTCTCGTACTCCACGGGCATCGGCAGGATGGCGGCCAGCTCGTCCAGCAGGGTGGGGGAGTGCCAGCCGGGCAGGTGCGAGGCGTAGCGCAGCCGGCCCGTGCCGGGATCGAACGCTCCGGGGGTGCCGATGACGACCCGGTGCACATCGCCCCGGGTGATGCCGGCGTCCTTGACGGCGCCGTCCAGGGCGTCCGTCACCTGGCGCACCACGCCGCCGGCGCGCCGTCCGGCGGTGGGCAGTTCGTACGCGCCGACGGTCGCGCCGGTCACGTCCGCGACGGCTGCGACGATCCGTCCGGCGGTCACGTCGAGCCCCGCCACGTGGGCGGCCCGGGCGTTGACCGCGTACAGCTGGGCGCTGGGCCCGGGTCGCCCCTCGCTCGTACCGGTGGCGACGACGAGCCCCGCCGCCTCCAGCCTGGCCAGGAGCTGCGACGCCGTGGGCTTGGACAGCCCGGTCAGCTTCCCGATCCTCGTGCGGGTCAGCGGGCCGTGCTCCAGCAGCAGGTCGAGGGCGGCCCGGTCGTTCATGGCGCGCAGCACGCGGGGGGTGCCCGGGGTGGTTCCGGCCATGGATGACACCTGCCCTCTGTTAGGAAAGTTTCCTGTTCGTTGAGGAACGTAGGCGTGACGTCATGCGGCCGTCAATGGATAGCGCCCCCGAGGCAACCGAAGCGTTACCTGCGGGGGCGGTTACCGGTGCGGCGATCTCCGCCGCGGCGTCCGGCCGCGCGTTACTTCGTCAGGTTCTGCGGCGGAATCGGGGTCGCCGCAAGCGACTGCGGCGAGGTCGTCGAGGCGTATGCCGAGGGGGCCGCCATGCCCGCCGTCGGGTCGACGGCGGACTCGCCCTCCGCCGCGAGCGGCAGGACGCCGACCATCCGGATGCCGGCGGAGTCCAGTGCCTGCTTGATCCGCCAGCGCAGCTCGCGCTCCACGCCCAGCGACTTGCCCGGCATCGTCTTCGCGGTGACCCGTACGGTCATCGAGTCGAGCAGCACCGCGTCCAGGCCGAGCACCTCCACCGGGCCCCACAGCCGCTCCGACCAGGGCTCCTCCTTGGTCATGGCCTCGGCCGCGCCGCTGATCGCGTTGCGGACCACGTCCAGGTCCTCGGAGGGGCGGACCGTGACGTCGACGCCGGCCGTGGACCAGCCCTGGCTGAGGTTGCCGATCCGCTTCACCTCGCCGTTGCGGACGTACCAGATCTCGCCGTTGTCGCCGCGCAGCTTGGTGACCCGCAGTCCGACCTCTATGACCTCGCCCGAGGCGACGCCCGCGTCGATCTGGTCGCCGACGCCGTACTGGTCCTCGAGGATCATGAAGACCCCGGAGAGGAAGTCGGTGACGAGGTTGCGGGCGCCGAAGCCCAGCGCCACACCGGCGACGCCCGCGGAGGCCAGCAGCGGGGCGAGATCGATCTTGAAGGCGCCCAGGATCATCAGGCCGGCGGTGCCGAGGATCAGGAACGACGTGACCGAGCGGAGGACGGAACCGATGGCCTCCGACCGCTGGCGGCGTCGCTCCGCGTTGACCAGCAGGCCGCCGAGGGCGGTGCCCTGCACAGCCTGGGCACTGCGGTTCATCCGGTCGATGAGGTTGGTGAGGGCTCGCCGGATCAGGTAGCGCAGCACGATCGCGATGGCGGCGATGAGGAGGATGCGCAGACCGGTGTTCAGCCAGGTGGACCAGTTCTCCTCGACCCAGCCCGCGGCGTTGCCGGCCCGCTCGGCGGCTTCGTCCAGCGAGCCGGGGGTCCCGGGTGACGGGGCGACGGCCAGGAGGGCGGAGAAGGGCACGACGGGGACCTCCAGGTGGGGAGACGGCAGACCGTCAACACTAACGAAGCCGGTGGAGTGGTTCGTTGCTCCGGCGGGGGGAGAGACGGGGCTCACGCGGGGATACACGGAGTGTGGCCGATCTCATGCGGGGTCCGCCGCCCTGCTGAGGCACCGGTTCCGAGGCGTCCGGGGCCGTGTGCGGGCCGGCGGTGAGGAAAATCCCTCCGGCCCGTTACTCGCACGTGGTGGCGCTCGGACCAGGCATGAGGAGAGACTGAGAGCGGATCGTCCCGGCGCGAGCCACGCGTCGCCGGCGTACAAGGAGGCATCCACGTGCCGCACGTCCTGGTTCTCAACGCTTCGTACGAGCCGCTCGGCGTCGTACCCCTGCGCCGCGCACTCGTCCTCGTCCTCGAGAACAAGGCCATCTGCCTGGAGGAGTCCGGCGCCTTCATGCACAGTGCCACCCGAGCCGTGCCGGCGCCCAGCGTCGTCCGGCTCAAGCGGTTCGTGCGGGTCCCCTACCGAGGGCCCGTCCCCCTCACACGCCGGGCCCTCTTCGCGAGGGACGGAGGCCGCTGCATGTACTGCGGGGCCGCCGCCACCAGCGTCGACCACGTCGTTCCGCGCAGCCGCGGCGGACAGCACGCCTGGGACAACGTGGTGGCCGCCTGCCGCCGCTGCAACCACGTCAAGGCCGACCGTCATCTGCCCGAGCTGGGATGGCGGCTGCGCCATCAGCCGGCTCCACCCAGCGGGCTCGCCTGGCGGATCATCGGGACCGGACACCGGGATCCGCGCTGGCTGCCCTATCTGCAGCCGTTCGGCGCGGACGACGTGATGGCCCGGATCGACGGCGTCTCCGCCTGAAGCCCGGCCGGCCGGGGTCCTGGCGGTCCCGCCGCTGTCAGGGCTTTCCGGCGACGGCGTAGGCCTCCACCGACCACAGCGAATAGCCGTACCGGGTGGCACGGCCGTCGCCCTGGATCCGGATGAAACGCGTGTCCTTCGCGTCCATGCGGACGGATTCGCGCCCGCCGCCGCTCTCCCGCACGGTCGCCGCGGTGCGCCAGGTGCGGCCGTCGGCCGAGACCTGGACGCGGTACCGGGAGGCGTAGGCGTCCTGCCAGCGCAGCACGACCTGGCCCAGGCGCACCGGCCGGGGGAGTTCGGCCTGCCACCACGCGCCGTCCTCGACGGGTGAGGACCAGCGGGTCCCGGGATCGCCGTCCGAGGCCGCCGATGCGGGGAAGTCCGGGGTCTCGTCCCCCGAGGAGGAGGCCGTCGCCGTGCGTGCCAGGTCGGGGCCCGCCGTGCGGGGGAAGGCCCGGACGGTCAGGGTGCTCTCCTCGCCGCCGAAGCTCAGCGGTACCTCGTACTCGCCGGTCGGGGTGTCCGGCGGCACGGTGATGTCCACCGGGACGTGGGTGGGTGCGCCGCGCGGCACCGTCGTCCGCTTCGGCACCTTCACCTCGATGCCCTTGGGCGCCTTGGCCGTCAGCCTGCCCTTCACCTCGGCGGGGCGGCCGCCGGCCAGCCGTGCCTCGACCCGGTGCGTGCCACCGCCGATGACGGCGTCCGTCCTGCTCCGTGCGAGCGCCAGCCGGGCCGCCGGCTCGTCGCCGAACCACGGGATCACCGCACGCACGTCAGGCGCCTGCCCCGCCGCCGGTGCCCCTGTGACACCCGGGGCCACAGGGTCCACGAGTACCGGGCGGGCCGAGGGGAAGGCGACCCGCAGGGCGTCCGCCCGCACGCCCCCGCCCGCCGTCTGGGTCCAGCCGGCCCCGGACAGGGAGCCGATGCCGCGCCAGCCCTCACCCGGCACATGGGCCTGGAGGACCGCGCCCGCCGCGCCGCCGCCCGGCCGGGTCATCGTGGTGACGGCCTCCAGCGGGCGGGCCCGGTCGAGCCGGACCGTGTAGCCGTACGCGCTCCGGGTCACCGTGCCCGCGTCGCGGTCGGTGCCGTTCCAGGCGTCGGCCTCCTGGGTGACCCGGTCCAGGAACGGGTCCAGGACGCCCTTGCCCACCGTGGCCGGGCTGGCGTCGATCTCCTCGCGCAGCTGCTCCAGCGCCAGCAGGGCCCGGTAGGCGGCAGCCCCGTCAGCGCGCTCCTGCGCCCGCAGCAGGTCGACGGCCAGTTCGCCCGCCCGGCCGTACCGGGCCAGCTGTTCGGTCCAGGGCAGCACCTCGTCCCCGAGGCGCCCGTCCGCGGTGTCCCTGAGGCGCTCAGGTGTCTGCCGCATCACGCCGAACGCGGCCCTGAGCTCGTCCGCCGCCTTGTCGCGCGCAGCCGTGCCCGCCGTACCCTCGGCCCCGCGCGACTCCCGGAAAGCGGTCAGCAGTGGAAGCAGGTACGCGGACTCGTCGCCGCCCAGCACCGACGTGGCGCTGTTGCCCGCCAGCGCGCCCAGGGACGCCCGTGCGGAGGCGTCGCCGCCCGCGAGGTCGTCCAGGGCGGCCTGCCAGGACTCCTGCGGCCGGTAGTGCTTGGGATTCCAGGCGAAGTCCGCGGCCGTGAACAAGGGGATGCGGGACACCGACGGCTGCTTCATGGCCTGGGCCAGCAGCGCAGCGGAACCGCTCGCCACCGCCGGGTCCCTGCCGGTGTAGGGGCCGAGGAAGATCCGGTCCTGCGCGTAGTCGTTGACCGGGTAGTTGTCCATGGTGACCAGGGGGCGCCGGAAGGCGGCCCGCGCCCCCGCCAGCTCCCGCCCGGTGATCGTCCTCGGTACGACGCCGACACCGGTCCAGGCGACCTGCACCCGGTGGTCCAGCCCGGCGGCCAGCGCGGTGCGGTAGTCGGTGGCACCGTCCTGGTAGAACTCCGTCGGGAGCACCACCAGCGGTTCACCGTCCGGGTGCCGGTCCGCGAGATGCCGGGCGATCGCGCTCGCGACCCGGGCCTGCGCCCTCGCCGCGGCCCGCGGTCCGCTGCCGAACGTCTCGGCGTCCTCGTCGCAGTGCCATTCGCTGTAGCTCACGTCCTGGAACTGCAGCTGGAACGCCCGCACCCCGAGATCCCACATCGCGTCGATCTTCCGCGCCAGCGCCCTGACGTCCCCCTGGGACGCCATGCACATCGCCTGCCCGGGGGAGACGGCCCAGCCGAGGGTCACGTGCTGTGTCCGCGCCTTCCCGGCCAGGGCACGGAAGTCGGCACGCCGGTCCACGGGATAGGGCTCGCGCCACCGGGCCTGCCGGTAGGGGTCGTCCCCCGCCGCGTACAGGTAGCGGTTCTGCTTCGTACGGCCCATGAACTCGAGCTGGGAGAGGCGTTCCTCCTGGGTCCAGGGCTGTCCGTAGAAGCCCTCGGTCGTCCCCCGCGCGGCGGTGCCGGGCCAGTCGCGGACCACGGCTCCGGCGACGGTGCCGTCCGTGACGAGCCGGCGCAGGGTCTGGACGGCGTGGAACAGGCCGTCCTCGCCGACACCGTCCATCGCCACGGTGGGCCGTCCCGCGGTTCTTCCCGAGGCGAGGCGGTAGCCCCCGGACGGCAGATCGGCCCGCTCGGGAGCGCCCAGGTCCCGCAGCGCCAGGCCCGCGTCCGTACCGCCGAGCCGGATCACCGGGCCGCAGCCGGGCAGTGCCTCGTGCACCGTGCGCACACCGGCGTCGCGCAGGAGGTCCCGGAGCGCGTCCACGGCGTACGGGTCGGCCTGCGCGTCGGCGAGGAGCGTGACCTCGGCGCCCAGCGGCACGGGGCGGCCGGTGGCCTCGATGGACTGGGGGCGTGGCCAGACCGCGGGGAGCCGGGCGGCCCCGGGGCGGGCGGCTGCCGTAGCGGCCGGGCCGCCGGGGGTGGCCGGGTCCGCGACCGCCGCGGGGGCCAAGGGGGCGAGCAGTCCGCCGATCACCGCGACCGCCGTCGCGTATCTCCTGCGCCCGATCCGCACACCGTCTCCCTCGTCCTGACTCCGCCCCGCCAGTGACCTCCGAGCCCACCATCCGGGCGTGAGGGTGTCAATGCGCGTGGCCGGTGTGCCGGAGGTGGCGTGTGATTACTGGCGGGGTCAGCCGCTGGTGCTGCCGAGTGGCCGAAAACCGCCCAGACCCGGCATGTGGGGAACCGAATGTGACCCACAGCACGTTTGACTCGTTGATATAACGCGTATGTCACGTTCATGTCTGCGGCCGCGTCGGCTGGGTAGGTCTGCCCTGTCCTGTCGTCCACGGCCAGGAGGCCGACGTGCCCGCTTCCGCACAGCTCCTGCTCTCCGCCCTCTCCAAACAGGTACCGAGCCCTATGGATTCCGATCCGCCGGCAGCCAAGCAGTCCTCCACCGCCACCGTCCCTCCGATGATCAGCGAACTGCCGCTCGCCTACGTCTCCGACCTGACCGGCGAAGCCGCCTTCGCCGACGCGCCGCTCACCAGCGAGCCTCCGC
Organism: Streptomyces sp. NPDC057428; assembly: GCF_042803195.1. NCBI lineage: Bacteria > Bacillati > Actinomycetota > Actinomycetes > Kitasatosporales > Streptomycetaceae > Streptomyces > Streptomyces sp. NPDC057428. The sequence goes on along the minus strand of NZ_JBHVCT010000003.1, from coordinate 92,904 downwards.
TCGCCGACGCCACACCTCTCACGAGCGAGCCACCGCTCGCCGCCGTCGCCCCTCTGACCAGCGAGCCGACAGCACCCGGCACCGCAGGGGGCATGGAGTCCCCAGGAGTCTGAATGGGCTTGTCCCGGCTCGCCGAACTACACGGCGTCGCCACCTCCTACTCCCCTTCCGCGGACGTCACGGTGTCAGTCCCCGACGACACGGTCACAGCCGTGCTCGCCGCGCTGGGCGTCGACGCCGCCACCCCCGCCGAGGTGGGGAGATCACTCGCCGCGGCCGAGTCCGCAGTGGCCTCCCGCCTGCTCCCGCCGACGGTGGTGGTCTGGTCGGGAGAGCCGCTTCCGGCCGTGCTTACCGCACTGCCGCCCGGATCGGCCGTAACCGTCGACCCCGAGCCGGAGGCCGCCGGAGCGTCCTCGCCGCTGACCATGCGGGTGACGCCGGCCCCGGCCCGGGACGCGGCGGCCGTGCCCTCCTGGTGGGCCGGACCGCCCCTGGGCGTCCACCGGCTGACCGTCCGCACGCCCGACCACCACCACGCCACCGCCACGCTCGTCGTCGCCCCGGACCGCGTGCCGCAGCCCCCCGGGCGGACGCACGGCTTCCTGGTCCAGCTCTACTCCCTGCTCTCCGCGCGTTCCTGGGGCATGGGCGACCTCGGCGACCTGGCCGACCTCGCCGCATGGTCGGGCCGCACCCTGGGCAGCGCGTTCGTCCAGGTCAACCCTCTGCACGCCGCGGTGCCCGGCAAGCCGACCGACCCGTCCCCGTACCGGCCCTCCTCGCGGCGCTTCCCCGACCCGGTCCATCTGCACATCGAGTCGCTCCCGGAATACGGCCACGTCCCCGAGCCCGGCAGGGCCGCCCTCGACGACCTGCGCCAGCAGGCCGCCGCGCTGCGCGAGGCCGTGCTCAACAAGGGCGCGCTGATCGACCGTGACGCCGTCTGGGAGCTCAAGAAGCAGGCGCTCGAGCTGATCCACCAGGTTCCCCTGACGCCCGGCCGCCGCGCCGCCTACTGCGACTTCCTCGCCGAGCAGGGGCGCGCCCTGGAGGACCACGCCCTGTGGTGCGCACTGGCCGAGGTGCACGGCTCCCGGTGGCGCGAGTGGCCCGAGGGGCTGCGCGACCCGCGCTCCCCGCAGAGCGCCCGCGCCCGTTCCGGCCTCATGGACCGGGTCGACTTCCACTGCAGGCTCGCCTGGCTCACCGACACCCAGCTCGCCACCGCCCAGAGCGCGGCCCGGGAGTCCGGCATGGCGGTCGGGATCATCCACGACCTAGCCGTGGGCGTCCACCCCGACGGCGCCGACGCGTGGTCCCAGCAGGACGCCTTCGCGCACGGCATGTCCGTCGGCGCTCCCCCCGACGCCTTCAACGCCCACGGTCAGGACTGGGGCCTGCCGCCCTGGCGCCCGAACGCCCTCGCGGCGTCCGGATACGCCCCGTACCGCGACCTGCTGCGCGGCCTGCTCGCGCACGCCGGAGCCCTGCGCATCGACCACGTCATGGGCCTCTTCCGGCTCTGGTGGGTACCCGAGGGCCGTCCGCCGACCGAGGGCACCTACGTCGGCCACGACGCGGAGGCCATGCTCGCGGTCCTCGTCCTGGAGGCGCACCTGGCCGGTGCCGTCGTCGTGGGGGAGGACCTCGGCACCGTCGAACCGGGTGTCCGCGAGGCGCTCGCCCGGCGCGGGGTGCTCGGCACCTCCGTGCTCTGGTTCGAGCGGGACTGGGACGGCACCGGACGGCCGCTCGCCCCCGAGCAGTGGCGCGAGGACTGCGTCGCCACGGCGACCACCCACGACCTGCCGTCCACGGCCGCCCGGCTGACGGGCGACCATGTGACGCTCCGCCACCGCCTCGGGCTGCTGACCCGGGGCCTGGAGCAGGAACTGGCCGAGGACGCGGCCGACACGGCGGAGTGGCTCGCCTGCCTGGCCCGGCTGCGCCTCCTGCCCGAGGGCGAGGGCGACGAGGAGGGCGCCGTCCGCGCGGTGCACCGCTTCCTGAGGCGCACCCCGGCCCGGATGACAGGTGTGTGGCTCCCGGACACCGTGGGCGACCGGCGCCCGCAGAACCTCCCCGGGACCTGGGACCAGTACCCCAACTGGCGCCTGCCCGTCGCGGACGCGGAGGGGCACCCCGTCACGCTGGAGGAGATCGCCGCGTCGCCCCGCCTGCACACGCTGATGGCCGTACTCGCCCCGCCCGAGGGGGGGCCAGACAGGCCGAACGGCCGGAGTGCGCCGAAGCGTCGGGCCGCCCCGGGTGCCCGTACGGCACCCCCGGACGCGCGCCCGTCGTAGGCGTTCGCTACGTTTGCACCGTGGACAAGAAGAACGCTATGCGCGCCGGCGCCGTCGCGGCCGGTACGACGCTGATGATGCTGCTCATGTCGTCCCCCGCGCTCGCGCTCACCCGTGACGCCGGTGACGACCCGGGTACGGGACTGAGCGTGCTGGAGACCCTGGGTCTGTACGTCGGGCTGCCGATCCTCCTGTTCCTGGTGATCGTGGGTCTCGTCATGGTCCTCGACAAGTCCAGGAAGCAGGCCTAGCCGGCTCGTCTTCCCGAGCGCCGCCGGTACGACGTACCGCGCGGCGCTTCGGCATGTCGGAAGCCCGGTCACCGGTGCGGCTGAGGCTCCACCTCCTCCGGATCAGCCGCGCGGGGGAGCCGGACGGTGAAGACGGCCCCGCCGCCGGGCCCGCCGCCGGCGGTGACGGTTCCACCGTGCGCCTCGACGAACTTGCGGACGATGGACAGGCCCAGTCCGCTTCCTCCGGTGCGTCTGCTGCGGGACTTCTCGGCCCGCCAGAAACGCTCGAAGACGTGCGGCAGGTCCTCGGGGGCGAGGCCGTCACCCGTGTCCTCGACCGTGAGGACGGCGTCGTCGCCGTCCCGCCGGGCGATGACGCCGACGGTACCGTCCGTGGGCGTGTGCCGGAGCGCGTTGGCGACGAGATTGCCCAGGGCCTGGCGCATCCTCGCCGGGTCGGCCTCCAGCCACAGGCCGGGATCGGTGCTGGTGCGCAGTCGGATGCCCGAGGCCTCGGCGAGAGTGCTGTGGGCCGCTACCACCTGGGCGAGGAGTTCCTCCACGCCGACCGGCTCGCGACGCAGCCTCAGGGTGCCGGCGTCAGCGGCGGCGAGGTCCTGCAGATCGTCGATGATGTGCTGCAGCAGGAGCGCTTCGTCGTGCAGGGAGGCGATGAGCCCTGGATCCGGTTCGAGCAGCCCGTCGCGGGTGACTTCGAGCCAGCCACGGATATTGGTCAGCGGGGTCCGGAGCTCGTGGGCGATATCGCTGATCAAGGCCTTGCGCTGCGATTCGGGCTGCTCGCGGCGAGCGGTGAGGTCGTTGAAGGCTGCCGCCAGACAGCCCGTCTCGTCCTTGGTGGTGACGGCGACGCGCGCGTGCCGCTGCGGTGGTTGCCGGGCCGCGGCCGTAAGCGCCCGCAGAGGACGGACGAGGCGGACGGCGACGACCGCGGTCACGGCGACCGTGACGGCCAGCACGAGCCCAGTGACGCCGACGATCTTGGTCTGGTTGGCGGGCGAGAGATCGAGTCCCGCCGGTCGCCGGCTCAGATTGCCCAGATAGAGATTGGCTCTCGGGGCGACGTACGGGTCGAGTTGTTCCCGGGCAGCGCTGTGGAGGCAGCGCTGATTCTGCTCGTCGTCGCCGGCCCAGAGCTTGGCGTGCGCCGGACCACGAGTATCGGTGAGGTTGGCTCTGCGCTGCGGATCCTTCTGCTTCGGCTCGCGGTCGAGGCAGGACCGGGCCAGGGCGACGAATGCGTTCGTCGCCATTTGTTCGGTGGCCGTGGGCGTGTTGAGTTTCCCGTCGGCGCACTCCGCCGGTACGGAGTCCTCTCCGCCGTCCGGGGTGAGCACCGCGCGACCGGTGAAGTCCTGGCTGATGGTGCCGTCGCCCCCGTACTTCCGTATACACGCCAGACGAATCCCGGCGAGCTTCTCCACCTGTTTCCTTTCCGCGGCGGGGAGCAGGTAAGGGCCTACCACCCGCGGGTCGATGCCGACGAGTTGGGCACCCGGTTCGGTGTAGGTGTCGGTGCTCAGCGGGTCGACGACGGCCGAAGCCCGGGCAGGCAGAGCGGTGTCCGGGGCCGCGGAGTCCGCGATCGGACGGCCGGCCGCGGTCGTCAGGGTGATCCGCCGGTCCATGGTGCGTGACAGTGTGCGCACCGTGCTCTGCACGCCTGTCCAGTCGGCGTGGGTCGCGGCGAAGCCGCTGAGCTTCCGGAGGATCGCGGAGTCGTCGGAGAGCACCTGCCCCCGTTCCTCCTGTACGGCTCGGGTGGTGATCTGAACCGCCAGCCAGGCCGTGGCGCCCACGGAGAGGACCGCGATGGCCACGGACGTCAGCAGAAGCCGGACCAGCAGGCTCTTGCGCCAGGGGATACCTGGTCCAGCAGGCCTAGGACGCGTCATACCGGGCTCCGGTGAGCTTGTAGCCGACACCGAAGACCGTCAGCAGGCGGCCGGGCCTGCGGGCGTCCGGCTCGATCTTCTTGCGCAGGTTCATGATGTGCACGTCGACGGCACGTTCGGTGGAGGCCCGGTCGTGGCCCCGGGTGTGCTGCAGCAGTTGACGGCGGGAGAAGACCCGCTCGGGCTCCGATGCCATGGCCTGCAGAATGGCGAACTCGCCGGGGGTGCAGGGCACGGGGACGCCGTCACAGGTCACCACGTGCCGGACGGGGTCGACGGTGATGGGTCCCGCGCGGAGCAGGGGGGAGGGCCCGCCAGGGCGGGCGACGCGGCGCAGTACCGTACGGATGCGAGCCGTCAGCTCCCGTGGGCTGTACGGCTTGGTCATGTAGTCGTCGGCGCCCAGCTCCAGGCCGAGCAGCACGTCGTCCTCGGTGGAGCGGGCGGTGAGCATGAGGACGGGTACGTCCCCGTCCTGGTGCAGCGCGCGGCACACCGCGTAGCCGTCGACCTCCGGAAGCATCAGGTCGAGGACGACCAGGTCGGGTGTTCGGCTCCTGGCCTCACGGAGTGCCGCCGGGCCGTCGTGTACCACTACCGCGGTGTGGCCCTCCCGCAGCAGGAGCCGGCGTATGAGCTCGGCCTGCATTTCGTCGTCTTCCGCCACCAGAATATGTGCGCACACTCCGCTGACCCTACAAGCGCGGTCCCCCGCCCGAACCGCTGCGTGAGCTGTCCCACGCCCTGACAACTTCCTGATATCCGTGCGCCAGGCTGGGCGCCGCCCATGGTCGCGCTCCGCGCCGCCATCACTCTGGGCCCCGGTCATTTGGCACAAGGACGTCCGCTGCCCGGCTCGGCGCCACGTGAGAGCGCCGACGCCGCGTGCCTCTTCGACGCGGGCCCCTTTCGCACGGCAAGCCACCACCCGACGCGCACAACGGAGACCCTCATGCACCGCAACCGCTCCACCCCGGCCCTCGCCGTCCTGTCGGCTTCGGTATGTCTCCTGGCCGGCTGCGGCACAGGGCCAGGAGACGTGGAGCACCCCGAGAAGGGATCACCCGCAGCCGTCCGGGCCGCCGTCGTGCCCCGCATCGACCTGAACGTGGTCGATGGGCAGAAGCACGTGTCCGTCGGACGCGGTGGCCGCGTCACGGTCAGATCGGGCACGATCACCAAGGTGACCCTCGTGATTGCGAACGGCCAGGCCGTGCGCGGCGTCGCCTCCCCGGACAAGCGGACCTGGACACCCGAATCGCCCCTCGACCACGGCACCGCGTACCGGCTGAGCGCGGTGGCTGCCAACGGCGACGGACAGGAGACGACGAAAACGGTGGCCTTCACGACCCTCGCCAGGACCGACCGGTTCACCAGCACGGTGACTCCGGACAGCGGGTCCACGGTCGGTGTGGGCATGCCGGTCTCGTTCACGTTCGACAAAGCGATCACTGACAGGAGGGCTGTCGAGTCCGCCATCGAGATCAGCTCCAGCAGCGGACAGCCCGTCGTCGGGCACTGGTTCGGCGCGCGGCGCCTCGACTTCCGGCCGGAGCAGTACTGGAGGGCGCACTCCACCGTCACCGCCAGAATTCGCCTCGACGGAGTCAAGGGGGCGGAGGGTGCCTACGGCGAGCAGGACAGGACCGTCCGGTTCGCCATCGGCCGCAGCCAGGTCTCCACCGTCGATGCCGCCGCGCACCAGATGAAGGTCGAACGGGACGGCGAGGCACTGAAGACCCTGCCCGTCACGGCGGGCGCCAAGCGCTCGCCCACCTGGAACGGTCAGATGGTCATATCGGAGAAGTTGATCACTACGCGGATGGACGGTGCCACCGTGGGCTTCGCCGGGCAGTACGACATCCCCGACGTGCCCCACGCCATGCGGCTGTCCACCTCGGGGACGTTCATCCACGGCAACTACTGGGGCGAGGACTCGGTGTTCGGCCAGTCCAACATCAGCCACGGCTGCGTCGGGCTGAACGACGCCCAGGGCGGTGGGGACGCTGGTCAGGACGCCGCCTGGTTCTACGACCAGTCCCTCGTCGGCGACGTGGTCGTGGTGCGGAACTCCGGCGACGCGACGATCGCCCCCGACAACGGCCTCAACGGCTGGAACATGCCGTGGAAGGAGTGGAAGGCGGGATCCGCACGCTGAGCCCGCCGAGCAGGCTGAGCCACCCGAGGGTGGACCGGGCTCCGGGTGTCCCCGGGAGTGCCGCCGGAAGCCCCTTCCGCTCCCGGCGCCCGCCTGCGAGCCGCACCGGGGTGGCCCCGCGCAGCCTCCGGTGTGACGTCGTACGGCCCCGTCGTGCGACTTTCGCGCGAGCGTGCTGACCGGTTCCTTACAAGTCTCGTCCAGGATCAGGTCATGGCTTCATCGATCAGTCGTTCGTTCCGGCGGCCCTTCGGCACCCCGCCCGGAAACCGTCAAGCGACCCCCCTCACAGCTCCGGCCCCGACACGCCTGGGGTTCTCCGCCGCCGTCCTGACTCTGACCGTCACGCTCGCCGCATGCGGGAGCACGGATGCGGTCCCCGGCGCCGGGTCGGTCCTCGCCCCCGCGGGCGGCGCGTCGGCCAACGCGTCCGCATCCCCCGGCGCGACGGGGACCACGCCCCCGGAGACGACCACGGGCAACGAAGCGTCCGCCGCGTCCGCCCCCGCGCAGCTGCCCGGCCTGGGCCCCCGGACCCTGGCCGACATACCCGCGAACGCCCGGCAGGTCGTTCTCGTCACCGGTCAGGGCAAGGACTCTTCCAGATCGCAGGTAGTGCTCTACCAGCGCACGAGCGCGGGCTGGGAGCCGGGAGCGACCTGGCAGGCACGGAACGCCCTCAAGGGCTGGACTGACGATCACCACGCCGGTGACCTCCGCTCGCCCAGCGGCGTGTTCACCCTCACCGACGCCGGCGGGCTGCTCGCAGATCCCGGCACCGAGCTTCCGTACGACCAGTCGACGCAGGGCTTCACCATCAAGGGCAAGGGCCTGGAGGGCGAGTCGGTCGCCGGCTCGTTCGACTACGTCGTCGCGATCAACTACAACCGCGAACCCGGAACGTCTCCCCTCGACTGGACTCGCCCCCTCGGCCAGGCGAAGGGTGGCGGCATCTGGCTGCACGTCGACCACGACGGGCCGACACACGGCTGCGTAGCCCTGAAACGCGGGCACATGAAAGAGCTTCTGCGCACCCTTGACCCCAGACTGCACCCGGTGGCAGTCATGGGGGACCCCGGCTTCCTCGCCCGCTGACGCGCACGGCCGGTCCTCCCGGCCCGGGGCAGCCGCCGCCGGGCCGGCGCATGGAGAACATGGGGAACCGCCCGGCGACGGCAGCGCTGCGAGCGCCTGCCCGCCGGGCGGTTCCCCATCGCGTCCGTCAGGCCGCGCCCGCAGCCGCGTCCGCCGCCTGGGCCCTCAGCGCACGCTCCACGCCCGCCCTGGACTCCGACATCAGCCTGCGCAGCGCGGCGCTCGGCTGCGCCGACTCCAGCCAGGCGTCCGTGGCGTCCAGGGTCTCCTGTGAGACCTGGAGGGCCGGGTACAGGCCCACCGCGACCTGCTGGGCCATCTCGTGGCTCCGCGAGTCCCAGACCCCCTTCACCGCCGAGAAGAACTTCTCCGTGTAAGGAGCCAGCAGATCACGCTGGTCGCTCTGCACGAACCCGCCGATGACGGCCTCCTGGAGGGAGTTCGGCAGCTTGTCCGACTCGACGACCGAGGCCCACGCCTCGGCCTTCGCCCCCTCGGAGGGCTGCGCCGCACGCGCGGACGCCGCGTGGCGCTCACCCGCGGCGGTCCTGTCGCGCTCGTACTCCGCCGTGATCTCCTCCTCGTCCAGGAGGCCGGTGGCGGCCAGACGCTGCACGAACGCCCAGCGCAGCTCGGTGTCGACGGTCAGACCCTCGATCACCTGTGTGCCGTCCAGCAGCGACTGCAGCACGTCCAGGTGCAGCGGGCTGCGGGCCGTCGCCGCGAAGGCGCGGGCCCAGGCCAGCTGGTGGTCACCGCCCGGCTCGGCCGCGCGCAGGTGCGCCAGCGTCGCCTCGGTCCACTGGTTCAGACCCGTCTCGCGCCACTGGGGTGCCGCGTACATGTCGAGGGCCATCTTCACCTGGCGGTGCAGCGACTGCACGACGCCGATGTCCGACTCCTTGGAGATGCCGGAGAGGACCAGCGCCAGGTAGTCGCGTGTCGCCAGTTCGCCGTCGCGCGTCATGTCCCAGGCCGAGGCCCAGCTCAGGGCGCGGGGGAGGGACTCGGCGAAGTCGCCCAGGTGCGCGGTGACGACCCGCAGGGACTCCTCGTCGAGGCGGACCTTCGCGTACGACAGGTCGTCGTCGTTGAGCAGGACGACCGCCGGACGGGCCTTGCCCGCGGGGAACGGCACGGTGGTGCGCTCGCCGTCGACGTCCAGCTCGATCCGGTCCGTGCGGACCAGCTTCCCGGCCTCGTCGAGGTCGTAGCAGCCGATCGCGATCCGGTGCGGGCGCAGCGTCGGCTCGCCCTTGGCGCCCGCGGGCAGGGCCGGGGCCTCCTGGAGGACGGTGAAGGAGGTGACGTGACTGTTCTCGTCGGTCTCGATCTCCGGGCGCAGGATGTTGATCCCGGCTGTCTCCAGCCACGCCTTCGACCAGGTCTTCAGGTCACGGCCGGAGGTCTCCTCCAGCGCGCCCAGCAGGTCCGTCAGGCGCGTGTTGCCGAAGGCGTGCGCCTTGAAGTAGGCCTGGACGCCCTTGAAGAACTCGTCCCTGCCGACGTACGCCACGAGCTGCTTGAGGACCGATGCGCCCTTCGCGTACGTGATCCCGTCGAAATTCACCAGGACGTCGTCGAGGTCCTGGATGTCCGCCATGATCGGGTGCGTCGAGGGCAGCTGGTCCTGGCGGTAGGCCCACGTCTTCATCGAGTTGGCGAAGGTGGTCCAGGAATGCGGCCACTTCGAGCCCTGTGCGTCCGCCAGGCAGGCGATGGAGGTGTACGTCGCGAACGACTCGTTGAGCCAGAGGTCGTTCCACCACTCCATGGTGACCAGGTCGCCGAACCACATGTGGGCCAGCTCGTGGAGGATGGTCTCGGCCCGCGTCTCGTACGCGGCGTCCGTCACCTTCGAGCGGAAGACGTACTGGTCGCGGATCGTGACCGCGCCCGCGTTCTCCATCGCGCCCGCGTTGAACTCCGGGACGAAGAGCTGGTCGTACTTGGCGAACGGGTACGCGTAGTCGAACTTCTCCTGGAACCACTCGAAGCCCAGCCGCGTGACCTCGAAGATCTCGTCCGCGTCGAGGTACTCGGCGAGGGAGGGCCGGCAGTAGATGCCGAGCGGGACGGACTGGCCGTCCTTCTCGTAGCTGCTGTGCACCGCGTGGTACGGGCCCGCGATCAGTGCCGTGATGTAGGTGGAGATACGCGGCGTCGGCTCGAAGGACCAGACGTCGTCCTTGGGCTCCGGCGTCGGCGAGTTGGAGATCACGGTCCAGCCCGACGGCGCCTTCACGGTGAACCGGAAGGTCGCCTTCAGGTCGGGCTGCTCGAAGCTGGCGAACACCCGGCGGGCATCCGGGACCTCGAACTGCGTGTAGAGGTAGGCCTGTTCGTCGACCGGGTCGACGAAGCGGTGCAGGCCCTCGCCGGTGTTCGTGTACGAGCAGTCGGCGACGACCTTGAGCTCGTTGGCACCGGAGAGCAGGTGCGGCAGAGCGATCCGGGAGTCGCGGAAGACCGCGGCCACGTCCAGCGCCTTGCCGTTCAGCACGACGTCGTGCACGGCCGGGGCGACCAGGTCGATGAAGGTCTCCGCGCCGGCCTCGGCGGAGTCGAAGCGCACGGTGGTGACGGACCTGTAGGTGCCGCCCTCCTGCGCTCCGGAGAGGTCGAGATCGACCTCGTACGCGTCCACGGTCAGCAGGCGCGCCCGCTCCTGTGCCTCTTCGCGGGTCAGATTCGTGCCAGGCACGCGGTCATCTCCTTGCTATACGACGTTTTTGGCCATCCTTCCACGTGGAACGGGCGCAGCGCGATGTCCGTTTCAGGCGGACCTCCGTACCGCGTTTTTCCGCTTGCGGGTGGCTTCTTGTTCCTACTCGCGGTAGCATCAAAGGTATGAAGATCAGCGTGAGCCTGCCGCCGGAGGATGTCGCCTTCGTCGACGAGTACGCCGCGAAGACCGACGCGGACTCCCGGTCGGCCGTGATACACGCGGCGATCGAGGCTCTGCGAGCGTCCAACCTGGAGGCCGACTACGAGGCGGCCTTCGCGGAGTGGGACGCGAGCGAGGACGCCGTGTTCTGGGACCGCTTCTCGGGGGACGGGTTGACCGATGAAGCGCGGTGACATTTACCTGGTCGACTACGAGCCTGTGCGGGGCAGCGAGGCGAACAAGGCACGCCCCTCCGTGATCATCTCGAACGACGGCGCCAACGCCGTGGTGGACCGGACGGGGCGGGGAGTGGTGACCGTGGTGCCGCTGACCTCGAACACCGCCCGGGTCTATCCCTTCCAGGTACTGCTGCACGCGGACGAGTCCGGTCTGCCCAGGGACTCCAAGGTGCAGTGTGAGCAGGTGCGCGCCATGGCGCACGAGCGGTTCCTCCGGCGCGTCGGCGCCGTCCCCCGTCAGCGCATGACCGACATCGACGCCGCTCTGCGCCGGCACCTCGCCCTCTGACACGTGAGAAAGGGCGGCCCCCGGATACCGGGGGCCGCCCTTTTCCTGGGTACGGGTGTCAGCCCTTGAGCTCCGCCGCCACCAGCTCCGCGATCTGGACCGCGTTCAGCGCGGCTCCCTTGCGGAGGTTGTCGTTGGAGACGAACAGCGCCAGGCCGTGCTCGACGGTCTCGTCGACGCGGATGCGGCCCACGTACGAGGCGTCCTTGCCTGCCGCCTGGAGCGGGGTCGGGATCTCGGAGAGCTCCACGCCCTCGGCGTCCTTCAGCAGCTCGTAGGCGCGCTCGACGCTGATCGGGCGGGCGAAGCGGGCGTTGATCTGGAGGGAGTGACCGGAGAAGACCGGGACCCGGACGCAGGTGCCGGACACCTTGAGCTCCGGGATCTCCAGGATCTTGCGGGACTCGTTGCGGAGCTTCTGCTCCTCGTCCGTCTCGAAGGAACCGTCGTCGACGATCGAGCCGGCGAGCGGCAGCACGTTGAAGGCGATCGGGCGCTTGTAGACGGCCGGCTCGGGGAAGTCCACCGCCTCGCCGTCGTGCGTCAGCTTGTCCGCGTCGGCGACGACCTTGGACGCCTGGCCGTGCAGCTCCGCCACACCGGCGAGCCCGGAGCCGGACACCGCCTGGTAGGTGGCCACCGTCAGCGCTTCGAGCCGTGCCTCGTCGTGCAGGGGGCGCAGCACGGGCATGGCGGCCATCGTGGTGCAGTTCGGGTTGGCGATGATGCCCTTGGGGCGGTTCGCGATCGCGTGCGCGTTGACCTCGGAGACGACCAGCGGTACCTCGGGGTCCTTGCGCCATGCGGAGGAGTTGTCGATCACCACGGCACCCTGCGAGGCGACCTTCTCGGCCAGCGCCTTCGAGGTGGCGCCGCCCGCGGAGAACAGCACGATGTCGAGCCCGGAGTAGTCCGCCGTCGAGGCGTCCTCCACGGTGATGTCCGTGCCTTCGTACGCGAGGGTGGATCCCGCGGAGCGCGCGGAGGCGAAGAGCCGCAGTCCGGTGACGGGGAACTTCCGCTCGGCCAGAATCCTGAGCATGACTGTGCCGACCTGACCGGTGGCGCCGACGATTCCGACCTTCACTGGGACTCCCTCACGGATGTGCGAACGGGCTCGGTTGCCGGTCCATGATGCTTATGTCCACCGCCCCCTTGTCCAATCCATTGTCCGTCCGGCGGACCGGGTGCGGACACAGCTGTGGGGCGGGAGCCCTTGAGAGCACCCGCCCCACGGTTTTCACATGTCGCAGGGATCACACCGCCATGACGGCTACGGCGTGACCTTCTCGATCACGACGCTGCCGGTGCCCGCCGCGGTGCCGCGTGCGTTCACCAGGTGGACCTCGCCGAAGAACTGACGGCCCTCGGGAGCCGCTCCGGCGACGACGACCTCGGCGCCGACCTGGGCGGACGCGCCGTTGGCCAGGTTCACGGCCTTCGACTCGTCGACCTTGATCTCGCCGAGCGACGGGGCGTAGTACACGTCCCGGTAGTCGTACTCGGTGGTCCCGGCCGGGACCGAGTAGCCGTCGATGACGACGGTGTACGTGCCGGCCGCCGGCTTCACCAGGCTGACGGACTCCTCGGAGCCCGCAGTCGTCGAGGCACCGACCTCGGTGTCGCCCTTGTAGACGTACAGGTCGATGTCGGCGTTGGCGTCCGACGTGTTGCCGATGGCGACGTCGAGCTTCTCGACGCCCTCACCGATGGTGACCGTCTTGGTGTACTCGTCGCCCGTGGAGATCGACGGACGCTCGACGTCCGCCGAACCCAGCGAGCCGCCCTTCAGCGAGCCCTTCAGGTCACCGGCGTTGTTGGTGACCGTCCAGTCCACCGCGGCCGGGGTGCCGATCTTCGCCTCGGGGATCGTCTGCACCGCCGGGTCGAAGGTGGCGCCGAGCAGCGAGACGTCCAGCTTGTACGGGTTGTCCAGCAGCGGCGACGTGCGGCGGGACTCGACCTCGATCTCCCAGACGCCCGGCTGCGGGTCCTTGTACGAGCGCGTGTCCGGACGGCAGGTGTTTGCCGGGTTCTCGTAGTTCGGGTAGCAGAAGATCGTGGAGCTGTCCTCCACCGCGACCCCGTAGGGGTGGATGGAGATGAACCGCGTCTGGCTGCCCGAGCGGAGCGCGCTCAGAGCGACTTCGAGCGTCTTCGAGCCCTCGGGCACGTTCACGAAGTACGACGTGGTGCCGTTGCGCTGCACCGAGCCGGTCGTCGAGAACGCGTAACCCGGCTTCACGAGGTCCTTGGCGACGACCACCGTCGAGAGGATCTGCTGGTCGATGCCCGACGTCTTGCTGTCGTCCACCTGCAGGATCGCGCTGTGGACGCCCGCCGTGCGCGGCTTCGCCTGCACCTTGACGGTCACCGGCGTGCCGAGCGGCAGCGAGAGCGTGCTCGAACCGGTCAGGGAGAAGGTGCCGTCGTCGTTCTTCCAGGACAGCTTGTGCTTGACGTTGCGGTCCGGACCCGTGGTGCGGGTGATCGTGACGTCGTACGACTTCTTCTGGCCGGCCTTCAGGCCGCCCTCACGGTCATACAGGCCGGTGCCGAAGCCCGGGTCCTTGAGCGCGAAGTCGATCGCGGTGTCGACCGGGGCCTTCACCGAGTACTCGTGCGCCGGGGCGCCCTGCTTCTCGATCTGCTTCCAGGCGCCGACGATGTTGATCAGGCCGGCACCCTGGGCGTGCGCGGGCACACCGGAGATGTGGGTGGCGGTGCTGGTCAGCGCGGTACGCAGGTCGGCCGGAGGCAGCTCGATGTGCTTCTGCCTCGCGGCGGACAGCAGCAGTGCCGTGGCGCCGGCGGCCTGCGGCGAGGACATCGAGGTGCCCTGCAGCATGGAGTAGCCGGCGGGGAGCGTGTAGCCCGACTCCTTGACCGGACCGCCGGGGAACCAGGTCTGCGTGGTGTTGATCGACGCGCCCGGTGCCGTCAGAGTCGGCGTGAAGCCGCCGTCCTCACGCGGACCGCGCGAGGAGAAGGGGAGCATGTCGTACTTCTTGGTGACGTTCGAGCCGTAGTTGGCGGCCCAGGTCTCCTTGGAGATCGACGCGCCCACCGAGATGACGTGGTCGGCGAGACCGGGGTCACCGATGGTGTTGACACCCGGGCCCTCGTTGCCGGCCGAGATGACCAGCTGGACGCCGTAGATGTCGATGAGGCGCTTGTAGAGCTCGGCGCGCGCGTTGTTGCCGTCGTTGAGCGGCGGCAGGCCGCCGATCGACATGTTGACGACGTCGACACCGCGGTTGACGACGAGGTCGATCATGCCTTCGGTCAGGGCGATGTTGGTGCAGCCGCCGGACCAGGTGCAGGCACGCGAGGAGACGACCTTGGCGCCGGGCGCCGCGCCGTTCATCTTGCCGCCGAACAGGCCGTTGGCCGCGGTGATGCCCGCGACGTGGGTGCCGTGCTCGCTCTCGATGACGCCGATGTTGACGAAGTCGGCCTTGGCGCCGGCCGGGTTGTAGACGACGTTCTTGCGGGTCTCGACGACGAACGGGATGCGCTCGACGACGTCGGTCCGCGGGTCGTCCGTACCGAAGTAGGAGACCTGGTGCTTGTCCTTGTACGGCCTCAGCACGGCGTCGTTGCCGAAGTCCGCGTCGTCGTTCAGGTCGACGCGGACGGTGCCGGTGACCGGGTCGTAGAGCACGGCCCACTGGTCCGTGGTGTCGCCGTCCCGGTTCAGGTCCCCGGCCATGTCGCCACCCTTGGTGGCGGCCTCGGAGAAGAGCTGGATCTTGTAGGACCCCGCCGGCGCCGAGTAGGTGCGGCCCCCGATGGTGAACGTCGGGCCGGCCACGGAGGCGGTCATCGGCAGCCAGGTCTTGTCGCCGTCGTTGACCGGGTCGGTCGCCGTCACCCAGTCGACGATCTTGCGCTCGCCGGTGGTGGTCCTCTGCAGCGCGGGGTGGCCGAGGTCGACACCGGAGTCCAGGACACCGATGGTGATCCCGCGGCCGTCCGCCTTCGGGTGCTGCTTCACGAAGTCGACGGCGCCCGTCTCGAAGGACGGGTTGTACGGGTTCTTCGCCGGGGTGTTCTTGCCCGGGGCCGGGTAACTGCCGGTCGCCTTCTGCTGCTTCGCCCCGGCTGCCCGGTCGCCCGCGGGCGTCGGGTCGTCCAGCTTGACCTCCTGCTTGAGATCGATGCCCTGGACGGAGGAGAGCTTCTGCGCCGCCTTGATGGTGGCCTCGGCGGTCGCGGTCGGCACGGTCGCCCGGACGTATCCGAGCTTGTCGTACGTCCGCCCCAGTACGGACCCCTTGACGGCGTCCAGTTGGTCGCGCACCTGCTCGGTGGCACCCGGCTTGGTGGCGACCATCATCGTGACGGTCTTCTCGCCCTCGGCCTCTGCCTTCGCCAGTACATCGGCGTCGGCCTTGCCCAGCTTGTCGCCCTTGGCGCTCGCGGCGGCGGGCTTCACCGGGGAGGGGGCCGGGTCGTCGGCGGCGAAGACCGGGGCGGCGCCGGAGGCGGCCAGAGCGGCCGCCAGGCCGGCCGCGGCAGCGATGCGCGCCGCGCGTCTCGCCCCGGGTATGGAGCTGGGGGATTCCTTGGTCATGAGCATCCCTGTTTTGTGAAAGAAAGAGAGAGTCCGGAATTCGGTACCCGATGACCGCTCAGCCTTTCGTAGATGACAGGGGTTTGTGGAGAGTTGACGGGGACCGAAACGGGACATGGCGTAGATCCGCCACTGGTCCGGTTGCGCCAGTCAGCGCGGCAGAACCACCACGTACGTGGCGGGCTCGCGGTCCTCGGCCGCCATCATCGCCGTGCGCAGCACCACCGCCTGCTGCGGCATGACCTCGCGCAGCTGCCTCGGGGTCACCCGTACCACCGTGACCCCGAGGCGCTCCAGGTGTTCCCGCTCCGCTGCGAAGGCGACGCGGTCCTCCCGGGGTGAGCGGGTGCCCAGTTCGAGCGCGACGGCCTGCTCCGGCCAGTAGGCGTCCACCCCGCCCAGCAAGCGTCCTCCCGGCAGCGACAGTTCCACGTTCCACAGCGGCTCCGGCAGCCCGTGGGTGCGCACCATCTCATAGAGCCGGCCCTCCGCGACCGCGCGGCCCTCGACGAGCAGCGCGTCCACGGCGTCCGCCACGTGCGGGCGGCCCAGCAGCTTGGCTTCGTTCAGCTCCCGCACGACCGAGACGGGTTCGCAGTGCCCGCCGCGTACCGCCTCGTCAAGGATCCGGCGCACGGTCGGCGCGTCCGTGAGCGCGGACACCGTGTCGGCGAGGGCCCGCTCCACCGGCGCCAGCGGCACCCCGAGCCGCCGCTGCGGCCTGGGCAGCACGGCAGCCCTGGTCACCTGGACGAACCGGGTGGACCGCAGTCGCCTGGTCCTCGGCACCAGGACGTCGATGCGGTGCAGCGCGATCGTGGGCGGGGCGGACGCGAAGCCGTACAGCGCCAGAGCCGCGAGACCCGTGACCATCGCGTCGCCGTAACCGGGTCCGGTCTGGGCCGGGACGGTCCGGCGGACGGCGGCCGGTTGCCTGCCGCCGTACAGCAGCGCGCCGTGCACCCGGTCCTCGTCCGTCGGCGTGCCCGAGTGGAGGAGGTAGACGCCGGGGAGCAACTGCTGCCAGGGGCCGCCGGGCAGGCACTGCGCGGCGGTCTGCGCGGCGGTCACGCCCCGGGCGCGCAGTTGGGCGGCGGACAGCACGCGGTCGCGCACTTCGTAGACGGTGCGGGGGGAGGGCGGGGTGTTCTGGGTCATGCCCGGCAGGTTTCCCCAGGCCCGCGTCGCGATGACCCGTGTTACACGCCCGTCGACATTCCAGGACAACGCCGTCCTAAAGCACAGCAGTTCGACTGACGAAAAGAGTGGTCGCGACGGGGAATGTACGGCGCGCGCCCTGCACACGTGTGCGGGGCGCGCGCCGGGTTCCTCACGCCGCCGCGTCGCGCTCCTGGCCCCTCAGCGTCCGCGCCAGGTCGTCCCGCGCCTCCAGGACCAGTCGCCGCAGCGCCGGTGCCGCGTCCGGGTGGGAGGTCAGCCAGGCGTCCGTCGCGGTGAGGGTCGCCGGGTCGTCCTGCAGACCCGGGAACAGACCCTTGACCACGTCGATGCCGATCTGGATGGAACGCTCGGCCCACACCCGCTCGATGGCCTCGAAGTACGAGGCCGTGTAAGGCGCCAGCAGCTCACGCTGCGAGGCCTGCTCGAAACCGGCGATCGTCGCCCCGACGAGGGCGTTGGACAGCTTGTCCGACTCGACGACCGCCGCCCACGCCTGGGCCTTGACCGTCGCGGAGGGGCGGGAGGCGAGGCACCGCACGTGGTGACGCTTGCCGGACGCGGTGTCGTCGCGGGCGAGTTCGGCGTCCACGGCCGCCTCGTCCGCCGCGCCGTGCGAGACCAGCGGGGACAGGAAGGCCCACCGCAGCTCCTGGTCGACGTCCAGGCCCTCGATCACGGCCGAACCGTCGAGCAGCCCGCCCAGCAGCCGGAGGTCCGCGTCCGAGGTGGCCACCGAGGCGAAGAACCGGGCCCACGTCAACTGGTGCTGGCTGCCCGGCTCCGCGCGCCGCAGTTCACGCAGCGCACCCTCGGCCAGTGCCCGGCCGCCCTCCTCGCGCCAGGCCGGTGCGGAGTAGTGGTCCAGGGCCGACAGGGCCCACGTGTGCAGCATCTGCAGGACCCCGATGTCCGACTCTCGGCCGGCGAACGACAGCACGAGGGACACGAAGTCCCGGGCCGGCAGCAGCGCGTCACGTGTCAGGTTCCACAGCGCCGACCAGCACAGGGCCCGGGCCAGCGGGTCGCTGATGTCACCGAGGTGCTCGCGCAGGGTGGCCAGGGAACCCTCGTCGAAGCGGATCTTGCAGAAGGTCAGGTCGTCGTCGTTCACCAGGACCAGATCGGGCTTCTCGGCCCCGGCCAGCTCCTCGACCACGGTGCGCTGCCCCGCGACATCGGTCTCGGCGCGGGCGTACCGCTCCAGAGCGCCCTCCGGGGTGAGCCGGTACAGGCCCACCGCGACCCGGTGCGGCCGAAGCTCGGGGTGCGAGGCGGCGGCCTCCTGGGTCACGGCGAGCTCCGCGACCCGGCCCTCGCCGTCGTAGGTCACGACCGGCGTGAGGACGTTGACGCCCGCCGTCTGCAGCCACGCGCGCGACCAGGCCGTCATGTCGCGCCCGGACGTCTCGGCCAGCACCGACAGCAGGTCGCCCAGCCGGGTGTTGCCGTAGGCGTGCTTCTTGAAGTAGCGGCGCGCGCCCTCCAGGAACGCGTCCCGGCCCACGTAGGCCACCAGTTGCTTCAGCACGGAGGCGCCCTTGGCGTACGTGATGCCGTCGAAGTTCAGCTTGGCGTCCTCCAGGTCACGGATGTCGGCCGTGACCGGATGGGTGGACGGCAGCTGGTCGGCGCGGTAGGCCCAGGCCTTGCGGTTGTTGGCGAAGGTGATCCAGCCGTTGGTGAAACGCGTCGCCTCGACCATCGAGAACGTCCCCATGAAGTCGGCGAAGGACTCCTTGAGCCACAGGTCGTCCCACCACTGCATGGTGACCAGGTCGCCGAACCACATGTGCGCCATCTCGTGCAGGATGACGTTGGCGCGGCGCTCGTAGGACGCCGAGGTGACCTTGCCGCGGTAGATGTACTCCTCGCGGAAGGTGACGAGGCCCGGATTCTCCATCGCGCCGAGGTTGTACTCCGGCACGAACGCCTGGTCGTACTTCCCGAACGGGTACGGGTAGTCGAAGTGGTCGTGGAAGAAGTCCAGCCCCTGCTTCGTGATCAGGAAGATGTCGTCCGCGTCGAAGTGCCGCGCGAGCCCCTTGCGGCACATCGCGCCCAGGGGGATCTCCAGCTTCTCGCCGTCGTCGGACGTGCGCGTGTAGGTGTCGCTCACGTAGTGGTACGGGCCCGCGACGACCGCCGTGATGTACGTCGAGATCGGCAGAGTCTCCGCGAACCGGTGGACCTCGCCGTCCTGCGACTCCTCCGCGCCGTTGCTCCACACCCGCCAGCCCTCGGGCGCGGTCACCTCGAAGCGGTAGGGCGCCTTGAGGTCGGGCTGTTCGAAGTTGGCGTAGACGCGCCGGGCGTCCGCCGGCTCGTACTGCGTGTAGAGGTAGACCTCGCCGTCCTCCGGGTCGACGAAGCGGTGCATGCCCTCGCCGGTCCGGCTGTACGCGCACTGCGCGTCGACCACCAGGACGTTGTCGCCCCCGGCGAGACCCTCCAGCGCGATCCGGGTGCCGTCGAAGACGGCCGCCGGGTCCAGGTCCTCGCCGTTCAGCGTCACGGCGGTCACGGCCGGGGCCAGCAGATCGGCGAAGGTCGAGGCCCCGGCACGGGCGGCGCGGAAGCGGATCGTCGTCCGCGAGCGGAAGGTGCGCGGACCGGCCTCGCCGTCGCCCCCGCCGGGCTCGCCGACGGCGGAACGGAGGTCGAGGGCGACCTCGTATCCGTCGACGGTCAGCAGCTCGGCCCTCTCTCGGGCCTCGTCGCGGGACAGGTTTTCACCGGGCACGGAACACTCCTTCGTGTCTCATTCGAACACCTTTGATCCTCGCATGCGGCCGCGCACGCCCGCGCACGGGAATGGCCGGAGTGCCCCGTGGTGTTCTGCGAACAGGTGCAGACAACCTCATGAGGAGAGACATGCCCGAGAACGGCACGGCCGGCGGTAAGGTTCCGGTCGACTTCTGGTTCGACCCGCTCTGTCCCTGGGCGTGGATGACCTCCCGCTGGATGCTGGAGGTGGAGAAGGTCCGCGACGTCGAGGTCCGCTGGCACGTGATGAGCCTGGCGGTACTCAACGAGAACAGGCTGGACGAGCTGCCCGAGCAATACTCGGAGATGATGCGCGAGACGGCCTGGGAGGCCGTCCGTATCGTGGTCGCCGCGCAGCAGAAGCACGGGGACGAGGTCGTCGGCCCGCTCTACAACGCGCTCGGCACCCGCATCCACAACAAGGGCGAGGGCCTCACCCGCGAGGCGTACGCGGGCGCCCTGGCGGACGTCGGCCTGCCGGCCGACCTGCTGGACTACGCCGACTCCGACGCGTACGACAAGGAACTGCGCGCCTCCCACCAGGAGGGCATCGACAAGGTGGGCCAGGACGTCGGTACCCCGGTCATCGCCGTCCCCGGCGCGGACGGCAAGCAGGTCGCCTTCTTCGGTCCCGTCGTCACCCCCGCCCCGAAGGGCGAGGACGCGGCGAAGCTCTGGGACGGCACGCTGCTGGTGGCGTCCATCCCCGGCTTCTACGAGCTCAAGAGGACCCGGACCCAGGGCCCCGTCTTCGACTGACCTCATGCCGCGCCGTGGGCCGGACCGGTGCGCCCGGTCCGGCCCACGGCATGTGGGTCACGTGTCGCGGGCGTCCCCGGGTATTGCCGACGGGATGAACCGTCGTTCATGATCTGGCCATGCCAGCTGCCGGTCCGGACCGTCCCGCGGCCCCGCCCCTGCCGCGCACCGTGCGGATCGGATACGGGCTCGGCTCCCTGTGCACGGGCACCTTCGCGACCGTGCCCGGCCTGATCCTGCTCTATTACCTCACCAACGTCCTCGCCGTGCCCGCCGCCGTCGCGGGCGCCGCCGTCTTCCTGCCCAAGGCCTGGGACGTCCTCGTCAACCCGCTGGTCGGCGCGCTCTCCGACCGCAGCCGGCTGCGCGGCGGGCCCCGGAGGCCGTTCCTGCTGATCGGCGCCTGCACCCTGCCACCGCTCTTCGCGCTGATCTTCGCAGCGCCGCCGCTGCGCGGTGCCGCGGCCGCCGGCTACGTCAGCGTCCTGTTCCTCCTCGCCGCCACCGCGTACGCCGTCTTCCAGGTGCCGTACGTGACCATGCCCGCGGAGATGACCGAGGACCCGCACGAACGCGGCCGCGTCCTCGGCTGGCGGGTGGGATTCCTCGGCGTCGCGATCCTGCTGTCCGGCGCGCTCGCCCCCGCGATCGCCCACGCGGACGGCGACACACCGCAGAGTTACCGGGCGATGGGCGTCGTCGTCGCACTGCTCCTGGCCGCCGGAATGTTCGGGGCATGGGGTGCCACCCGCCGGGCCCCGGCCGTCGCGCGCAGCGAGGCCGAACCCTCCCTCCGCGCCCAGCTCGCCGCGGCCCGGTCCAGCAGGCCGTTCCTCCACCTGGCCGGGATGTGGACGCTCCAGGCCCTCGCCGTCGGTGTGATGCTCGCCGGTGTCCAGTACTTCGCGACGTACACCCTCGGCTCGGCGACCGCCGTCACCCCGCTGTTCGTCTGCCTGATCGGCCCGCTGGTCCTCTTCATGCCGCTGTGGAACAGGCTGGCCAGGCGCAAGGGCGTGACGTACGCCCAGTGGTGCGCGTCGCTGCTCTACACCGCCGGCGCCGTGCTCCTCGGTCTCACCGGAGCTGTCGGACCGGCCGTCGGGTACGCGGCGGTGGCCGTCGTCGGCATCGCCTACGCCGGGCTGCAGCTGCTGCCCCTCACGATGCTCGCCGAGACCCTGGCCGCCGACGCCGTCGCCACCGGCAGGCGCAGGGCCGCCACCTTCACCGGGCTGTGGACGGCTGCCGAGACCCTGGCCTTCGCTCTGGGCGCGGGCGTGTTCGCCCTCGTCCTGGCCGTGACCGGCTTCCGTTCGTCCGACGCCGCGCACCAGGTGGAGCAGCCGGACGCGGCGCTCACCGGGATAACCACGGGGATGAGCGTGCTGCCCGCCGTACTCGCCGCCGCGAGCCTCCTGCTGCTGAGCCGCTACCGCGTGACCCCTGCCGTGCCCCACCCTCTCCAGGAAGAGCCAGCCCGTGCCGAGTGAACCCGCCCTGCCCGACGGCCGCCCCGCCTCCGAGGTGCTCGCCGAACTGCGCGCCCTGCGCGAGGCGGACGCACCCACGCGCGGGGGCCGAACCTTCGCCTACGTCTACGACGCCGGACTGGAGGGTCTGGACGAGCTGGCCGCCGAGGCGTACACCGCCTTCGCGACGGTCAACGCGCTCGACCCCACGGTCTTCCCGAGCGTCGCGCGGCTGGAGAACGACCTGGTGGCGGCCGTCGCCGCCCTGCTCGGCGCCCCGGGCGCCCAGGGGACGTTCACCAGCGGCGGCACGGAGAGCATCCTGCTCGCGGTCAAGGCCGCCCGCGACCACGCCCGCTCCGAGCGAGGGATCACCGAGCCCCGCATGGTGCTGCCGTCCACCGCCCACGCGGCTTTCCACAAGGCCGCCGCCTACCTGGGTGTCGAACCCGTCGTCGTACCGGTCGACCCCGTCACCTTCCGCGCAGACGCCGACGCCATGGCCGCCGCACTCGACGACCGCACCGTGCTGGTGGTCGCCTCGGCACCCTCGTACGCGCACGGAGTGATCGACCCCGTCGCCGAGATAGCGGCGGCGGCCGCCGGACGCGGGGTGCTCTGCCATGTGGACGCCTGCATCGGAGGCTGGATCCTGCCGTACCTGCGGCGCTCGGGCCGCGAGGTGGAACCCTTCGACCTGTCCGTGCCGGGCGTCACCTCCCTCTCCGTGGACCTGCACAAGTACGGCTACGCGGACAAGGGCGCCTCCGTGGTCCTCTACCGCGACGCCGGGCTCCGCCGCCACCAGTACTTCGCGCACGCGGGCTGGCCCGGCTACCCCGTCGTCAACCCGACGGTGCAGGGCACCAAGTCCGGCGGTCTGCTGGCCCAGGCGTGGGCGGTCCTCCAGCACGTCGGAGAGGAGGGCTACACCGCGCTGGCCGACCGGGTCGGGGAGTCGTCGGACCGGCTGCTCGCCGGGCTGCGCTCCATCGACGGCGTACACGTCCTGGGCGCTCCCGCGGCCGGACTCGTCGCGTTCACCGTCGCGGGGGAGGAGAGCGGGGCCCCGGACCTCAGCCTGCTGCTCCACCTGGCCGACGAGATGCGCGAGCTGGGCTGGTACCTCCAGCCGCAGCTCTCCTTCGACGGGCTGCCGCCCAACCTCCACCTCACCCTGACGCCCGCCACCGTCGGCCAGGTCGGCCCGCTCCTCGACGACCTGACCGCCGCGCTGGCGAAGGCCCGCACCCTGGACCCGGTGGCGGTGGACCCCGGTCTCGCCTCGTTCGCGGCCGGACTGGACCCGCGGACACTCGGACCGGACGAGATCGCCGCCGTCCTCGCCTTCGCCGGCCTCGGCGGCAGCGGTGGACTGCCGGGCCGGATGGCGCCCGTACTGGTCCTGCTGGACGCACTGCCCCGGGCGCTCAAGGAGCGGCTGCTCGCCGAGTTCATCGGTTCCGTCTTCCGGATCTGACGCTGCCGGTGCACGGCATGGGAGAGCCCCCGCGAGTCATGTCCTCGCGGGGGCTCTCCTTTCATCCGCCTGCCAGGTGAAGGTTGAGAAGACGATCACGAGGCAGGACGCATCGGGTGCGTCAGGGGGCCGGCAGCAGTACGTCCGCGCGCTCCTTGGCGGCGGCGTAGCGCCTGGCCACGTCCTGCCAGTTGACGACGCGCCACATCGCCTCGATGAAGTCCACCTTCTGGTTCTTGTACTGCAGGTAGAAGGCGTGCTCCCAGGCGTCGAAGACCAGGACCGGGACCGAGCCCTGGCCCACGTTGCCCTGGTGGTCGTAGACCTGCTCGACGATCAGCCTGCCGCTGAGGGGCTCGTAGGCGAGGACGCCCCAGCCGGAGCCCTGCGTGGTCGCCGCGGCCTTGGTCAGCTGGGACTTGAAGCCGGCGTACGAACCGAAGGACTCCGTGATCGCGTCCGCCAGGTCGCCGACACCGTCCGCCGCGAGGGGCTCGCCGCCGCCGTCGCCGGCCATGTTGCGCCAGTAGATCGAGTGCAGGATGTGGCCCGAGAGGTGGAAGGCGAGGTTCTTCTGCAGGCCGTTGATCGCGCCCCAGGCCTCCTTGTCGCGGGCCTCCTCCAACTGCTCGAGGGTGTCGTTGGCGCCCTTGACGTACGCGGCGTGGTGCTTGTCGTGGTGGAGCTCGATGATCTGCGGGTTGATGACCGGTTCGAGCGCCGCGTAGTCGTACGGGAGTTCCGGAAGCGTGTACGTGGCCATGGGTTCGAACCCTCCAGCTGCTACCTGTTAGTTATTGCAAGCTCTTCGTAATTGCAGGCTAGCAGGAGGAAGGGCTGGAAGTGATCAGCCCTTGGTCCTGGGCCGGGGACAGCCTCGTGGGGACGGCGCGGGCGGCGGGGGAGACGCTGACCTACGTACGCGCGGGGCGGCGCTCCGCGCGCCGTCGCGCCGGGGCCCTGCCGCCAGGGCGAGGGTCACCACGGCGGAAGCGGCGGCCATCACCGTCACCGCCGTCGCGGGCGAGGTCCACTGGGCGACGGTGCCCGCGAGAGTCGCCGCGACGCCCTGCAGCGCGAGCATCCCGGACGCGTGCAGACCGAGGGCCTGGCCGGCGGCCGCGTCCGGGGTCAGGGCCATCAGCCGTTCCTGGAACAGCAGGCTCGCGGAGAAGCCCGTCGATGCCAGGGCGGCGAGAGCGAGCGCCCACGGCAGCCCCGGCCGCAGCGCGAACAGCAGATAGGGCGCGGCGAGGAGCAGGAGCATCGGGATGCCGAGCCGCCCCCGCCACCGCGCCGGGAGGAAGCGTCCCGTGACCGTGTCCCCGATCAGCATGCCGAACGCGGCGCAGGCGAACAGCAGCCCCGCGCGGTCCGGCATGTAGGGGACGAACAGGGACTCGCAGCCGACGACGAGGCCGTTGGGCAGCCAGAGCAGGAGGTAGACGCGTCTGCGGGGCGCCGAGGACCACAGGAACGCGTTCGTCCGCCATGTCTCGCGGACCGACGGCCTCCCCGCGACCCTTGCCGGCCGTCGGGCGAGGCCGAACCGGGCCGCGGCGGCGCCGGCGGCGTACAGCGCCGCGGCGACGAGCAGCGTGCCGCGCGGGGAGAGGACGGCCACCAGGACGCCGCCCGCCGCGTAACCGCATACCTGCGTGGTGCCGGAGCACATGTTGAGCACCGAACGCCCCAGCAGGAACGCGTCCTTGGGGAGGATCTCGTCGAGCAGCCCGTACCGCACCCCGCCGATCACCGCGGCGACGACCCCCTCGCCCAGGACCACGGCGAATACCAGTGCGAGAGGCAGCCCGGGCAGGGCCAGGACGGCCGTACCGACCCCGAAGGCGAGCGCGGCACAGCTCAGTGCGGCGCGCGGCGGGAGCCGGTCGGCCGCCGACATCAGCAGGGTCGCGCCGGCCAACTGGGCCAGCGAGGAGCCGAACATGGAGAGGGCCGAGAGCAACGGGGACCCCGTTGCGGAGAACACGAGTACGCCCAGGGCCAGTTGGCCTGTGGTCGAGGCCGCGCCCTGCAGTGCGCCGGTCGTGAAGAGGGCGCCGAACTGCGGCACGCGGAAGACTTCCCGGTAGGTGAGCATGCCGGGGAGTCTCGGGTTGCGTCCCGCGCGGCCGTTAATGTTTCGCGGGGAGGCGAAACTTGGGGTGGTGGCAGCTCAACGCGGACACGCTGGCCGCAGGCAGATTCGTCGTGTCCGAACTGGCCGAGGTCACCGCGACGCTCCAGTTCCTGCAGCGCGGGACGGCGGCGAACCCCGCCGAGCGCTCATGGCTGGACACGCACGGACCCGCCTACCGCGAGCGCATCGCCCGCGATCCGGTAGCCGGGCAGCTCGTCAGGATCGGCCTCGGGGGCCACTGGAACGCGGACTTCCTCACCCCCACGCCCGTCGCCCGCACCACGTTCGCACAGGAACTGGACCGGGTGCGGGCGACGTCTCCGGAAGGCGCCCGCGCCGATCTGGAGGTCGCGCGAGGGGGGCCGTTGCCTGCCGCCCTGCGTGACGCCGACCTGCCGCGGTGCGCCGCCGACCTGCTGGAATGGGTGTGGGTACACCTCGTGCGCCCGGACTGGCCGCGTCGCAGCCGGATCGTCGAGGCGGACATCGTGGCGCGCGCCGGTCAGGTGAGCCGGGGCGGCTGGGCCGAGGTGCTCCAGACGCTGAACCCCGGCATGCGCTGGCTGGGCGGCAGCAGACTGCAGGTCAACCCGCGCGACTACCCGCCACGTGAACTCGCCGACGTGACCCTGGTGTTCATCCCGGTCACGCCCCGCAAGGGCTGGGTCTCCTGGGACGCGGCGGCGCAACGGTACGCGATCGTGTACGCCTGCTCGGGGGTGCTCTCCGACGCCGGCCGGCCCGTCGTGCCCGACAGCCTCGGCCATCTGCTCGGACCCGCGCGGGCCGGTGTCCTCGTGCTCCTCGACCGGCCGAGGAGCACCACGGAACTGGTGGCACTGACCGGGCAGGGGCTCGGATCGGTGGGCAGACACCTGAGAGTGCTGCTGAACGCCGGCCTCGTCGGGCGCCGCAGGTCCGGCCGCTCCGTCCTCTACTTCCGCACGGAGGCCGGCGCGGTACTCCTGCGGGCTCAGAGCCTGAGCTGCGGGTCCTTCTCGGATCATTTATGGGGAACCTACAGTCTCACGGCTGAGTACCCCTTCCCGGGCCGAGACCCGGGGGCTCCCGCACCTCCGTGACCAGCATCACGTCGAGGGGAGATTGCACAACACCGTTTGTGCGAACCCGACTAAGCCCTCAACCACCGCTTTGTGGGCGGCTGATGGTGATCGAGCGATATTCAGTCGGCTAACGTCACCATCAGTCCTGCCCTGCCGATCTCACCCGCGGAGTCCTGATGAGCACTGCTGCCGCCCCCGTCCGCTCCGGAGCGGTCCTCGCCGACCTGCTGCCCGCGGCCCGGAACCGTTACGCCGTGGACACGGCACTGGTCTTCGGCGGCGCCGCGCTCACCGGCATCGCCGCCCAGATCGCCGTGCCCGTCCCGGGTTCCCCGGTCCCCGTCACCGGCCAGACCTTCGCCGCGCTGCTCATCGGCACCGCCCTCGGTGCCCGCCGCGGCTTCCTCTCGCTCGCCCTGTACACGCTCGTCGGCATGGCCGGCATGCCGTGGTTCTCCGAGGGCAGCTCCGGGGCCGGCGGCGCGTCCTTCGGCTACGTCCTCGGCATGCTCCTCGCCGCCACGGTCGTCGGCGGCCTCGCCCGCCGCGGCGGCGACCGCTCGGTCCTGCGCACCGCGGGCACCATGGCGGTCGGCTCCCTGATCATCTACGCGGTCGGCGTGCCCTACCTGGCGCTCTCCACCGGCATGTCGTTCGGTGCCGCCGTCGCCGCGGGCCTGGTGCCCTTCCTGATCGGCGACGCCCTCAAGGCCGCGCTGGCCATGGGCGCCCTCCCCGCGTCGTGGAAGCTCATCGGGCGTCGCGGCTGACGCCGTACGCACCACCGAAGAGGCTCGCCGGGTCGTGACGCGACACCAGACCGGCGAGCCTCTCGCGTCCCGGGGCCGTGGAAGCGCGATGCGGTCGCCGTCGCGGGAAGGCTCGCCGTCCGTACGCCGGCCGCTCATCCGGTTCCTTGACCTGACTGCTGCCGGAGTGGCATGGCGCACAGGTCCAGGTCCGGAAGTGACTCCAGGAACGGCCCGGTGGGTCCCGACCCCGCTGACGATTACCCCGCCCGGTCCGTGTCACACTTCGCACCATGCGCGTGTACCTCGGCTCCGACCATGCCGGCTTCGAACTGAAGAACCACCTCGTCGAGTGGCTCACGGCCCACGGCCACGAGGCCGTCGACTGCGGTCCCCACATCTACGACGCCCAGGACGACTATCCGCCGTTCTGCCTCCGTGCCGCCGAGCGGACGGTCGCCGACGAGGGCAGCCTCGGCATCGTCATCGGCGGCTCCGGCAACGGCGAGCAGATCGCCGCGAACAAGGTCAAGGGCGTGCGTGCCGCGCTCGCCTGGAACGAGCAGACCGCCGCGCTCGGCCGTGAGCACAACGACGCCAACGTCGTGGCCATCGGCAGCCGCATGCACACGGCCGAGGAGTCCACGAAGTTCGTCGAGATCTTCCTGGCCACCCCGTACTCGGGTGAGGAGCGCCACACCCGCCGCATCGACATGCTCTCGGCGTACGAGAACACCGGCGAGCTCCCCCCGGTCCCGGCCCACCACCCGCAGCAGGGCTGACCGGCCCGCATCCGCTTCCCGTGTGCCGTCGGGCCCCCGCCCGGCGGCACACACGCGTTCCCAGGAGACCAGCCGTGCCCGAGGGGCATACGATCCACCGCCTCGCGGCCGACCACCAGGAGCGGTTCGCCGGCGGGCCGGTGCGCGTCAGCAGCCCCCAGGGCACGTTCGCGTCGAGCGCCGCGCTGCTGGACGACCGCACGTTCACCGGCGTCGACGCCCACGGCAAGCACCTCTTCCTGGGCTTCGAGGGATCGGTGTGGGTCCACATCCACCTGGGCCTGTTCGGCAAGCTCGGCTTCGGTGCGGCCCCGGCCCCGCCGCCCGCCGGCACCGTCCGGCTGCGTCTGCTCAACGACGCCCACCACGCGGACCTGCGCGGCCCCACCACCTGCGCCCTGATCACCGGACCGGAGAAGCGCGCGATACACGACCGGCTGGGCCCGGACCCGCTGCGCACCGACGAGGACGGCGAGCGGGCCTGGCAGCGCGTCTCTCGCAGCCGCGTCACGGTGGCCGCCCTGCTGATGGACCAGAAGGTCGTCGCGGGTGTCGGCAACGTCTACCGGGCCGAGGTCCTCTTCCGGCACGGCATCGACCCCTACCTCCCGGGCAGGGACCTGACGCGCGGTCAGTGGGACGCGCTCTGGGCGGATCTCCGCGTCCTGATGCGCGAAGGCGTGCGGAACAACCGCATCGACACCGTCCGGCCCGAGCACCTGCCCGAGGCGATGGGCCGGCCGCCGCGGGTCGACGACCACGGCGGAGAGGTCTACGTCTACCGGCGGGCCCGGCAGGCATGCCACATCTGCGGTACCGGCATCCGCACGGCCGAACTCGCCGCCCGTAATCTCTTCTGGTGCCCGTCCTGCCAGCCGGCCACGGGCGGACGGTAGTTCCGCCCGGTTCGCCCCGGGACGCTCAGAAACCGTGCGGGCACCAGGGCTGCGTGTCCGAGGAGAAGGCGAGGGCCGCCGAGGCCAGTGCGCCCGCCCGCAGTTCCCGGACGAGTCCGGCGCGCGCCAGCGCCGTCAGTGACACCCCGCCCAGATACGCGGCCCCCAACTCAGTAACCGAGAGGGCGAGTTCGGGTTCCTCCTGGGTGCGGCGGCAGGTGGCGGCGCCCTCCGCGTCCGCCGTGAGCCGCCAACGCCCGGCGTTCCAGGGGCAGAAGGGGTCCTCCACCTCCAGCACCACGTCCACCGGCGTGCGGTAGCTCCGCGCCTCCAGTGCCGCGTCCAGCTCGACCAGCCGGACGTACAACCCGTCCCGCAGCCGCACCTCGCACCGGCGTACGTCCGAGACCAGCCGGAGCACCGCGTCGTCCGCGGGCCGGTTGCGGCACTCGACCACCGACGTCAGGTCGATCCCGAGCAGGAAACGCCACAGCGCCGCGTACGAGGCGGGATCCAGCGCCATCAGGTCGCGCACCGCCACCGTGCCCTTCGGCCCGGAATCATCCCAGGCCGGACGGATGTGGTAGGTGACGTATCCCGTCACCTCGCCGTCGCGCTCCGCGAGTACGCATTGCAGGGGCGAGCCGCCTCGCCGGTCACTTTCCGGGTCGTTGACCGGCAGCCGCTCCCAGCCCGGCTGCCGCACGGGGGTGCCGGGCCGGGACGCCGCCAGCCGCGCGTACACGGCCTCGCAGGCGTCGAGTCCTGCCGCGGGGGAGGTCCGGCGCAGCCGCACCCCGTCCGTGCCCGCGGGTGCGGAGAGCAGGACCCGGGAACTGTCGATCCGCAGACTCGTCTCCGTCGTGGCGGCGCCGTAGCCGAACCGCCCGTAGATGCCCGGCTCCGAGGCCGTGAGAACCGCGAGCGGCTCGCCCCAGGAGCGGACGTCGTCGAGCTGACGCCGCATCAATGCCGTGAGCAGTCCATGCCTGCGGTGCGTCGAGGCGACGCTGACCATCGTGACTCCCGCGGCCGGCACCGCCCTGCCGCCCGGCACGGTCACCCGGAAGCTGTACGCCCCGGCCGTTCCCACGCAGTCCGGGCCGTCCCAGTGGCCGAGCGCCCGGTCCGGCTCCGCGAGCTCGGCGTACATCTCGCGGCCCTTCACGGAGATGGGGACGCCGCCGAACGCGACTTCGAGACAGTCGAGCCAGGCATCCCAGTCCGAGTCGGACAGCACACGCAATTCTGTGGTCATGGCCCTTGCCTACCAGGGCCGCAAGTTCCTGGCGACCCACTTTCGAACGCATTGTCACGGGGGTACCCCTGCACCGGAGGCCTCCGGGTGGATAAGGTCCCGGCAATGGCCCGTCGCAGAGGAGCAGACACGTACACCGCCCGGTGGCGAAGATCCATGCACCGGGCGCGCATCACGCTGCGCAGGTCCGGAGTCGACTACTTCCGTGGTGACGGGAGCGACTGGATAGCCCTGGCCGGCCTCCTGGTCATCGTTCCGGTGATCGCGGTCTGCACCCTGCTCAACCCGGTCTGGTGCTCGCCGACGGCTCTGGCGCTGCCGATCGTCGCGGGCGGCCTGCTGCTGCGCCCGGCCAGCCTGCTGACCCTCTACGCCACTGCCGCCGCGGCCCTGATCGTGGAGTCCATAGGCCTCGGCCCCTACGCGGAGGGGCCCGCCCGGGTCACGCCGGGCACGGTCCTGGTCGTCGCGGCCTGCGGTTTCTTCGGCCTGGTCCTGGCGCAGTTCAGGGCCAGGGTGGGGGTGCCGTGGCGGCGTGGCGGCACGATGCTCTTCGACCTGCGCGAGCGGATCAGGGTCCAGAGCGCCCTGCCTGGACTGCCCCAGGGCTGGCACCGTGAGATGGCACTCCGCCCGGCGGGCGGGCAGTCCTTCTCCGGCGACTTCGTCGTCGCCGCCCGCACGAACGGCGGGCGCACCCTGGAGGTCGTACTCACCGACGTCTCCGGCAAGGGCATGGACGCCGGTTCGCGCGCCCTTCTGCTGTCCGGGGCGTTCGGCGGGCTCCTGGGCTCCCTGCCGCCGCACGGCTTCCTCCCCGCGGCCAACGGCTACCTCCTGCGTCAGGACTGGGACGAGGGCTTCGCCACATCCATCCACCTCGTCCTGGACCTGGAGTCCGGCGACTACGAGATCCTCTCGGCCGGCCATCCCCCCGCGCTCCAGTTGCACGCGGGGAGCGGCCGGTGGGAGGAGAAGGCGGCCGAGGGGCCCCTGCTCGGGGTCTACGACGGGGCCCAGTTCGATGCGGCGAAGGGTTCGCTGGCCCCCGGTGACGTCCTGATGCTGTTCACGGACGGACTGGTGGAGGCCTCCGACCGGGAACTCTCCGAGGGCATCGACCGGCTGACCGGCGAGGCCGACCGCTACGTGGCTACGGGCTTCGAGGGCGCGGCCTGGCATCTGATCGAGGCCTGCGCGAAGGACGTCAACGACGATCGCGCGCTGCTGCTGCTGTCCCGCCGTGCCTGAAACGTACGCAACCGGTTGAAACGGTACAGGCGTCAATGGGGCGCCTGATCCGCCACCCGAACGTGAGGCTGTCCCGGGAACGCGCACCCCGAGCCCGCGCACCTCGGCTCTCCGGAGCCGGTGGAGGACGTCGGGGCCCGGCGTACAGTCGGCCCATGCCGACCGCGTATCTGACCCTGTCCGAGGTGGAGTCCGTCGCCCGCGAGGCCCACCGCCTTCAGACCGACAAGGCGGGAAGGCCGTACGTCGAGCACCTGGCCGCGGTCGCGGAGGGCGTGCGGATCCGGGGCGGCAGTGAGGAGCAGATCGCGGCCGCCTGGCTGCACGACGCGCTGGAGGACGGGGCACTCTCCCGGCAGTGGCTGGACGACGCCGCGCTGCCCCGGGAGGTCAAGGAAATGGTCCTCGCCGTCACCAAGCGGGACGACGAGGACCTCTACGCGTACACCGGGCGGATTCTCGCCACGCCCGGAGCGCTGATGATCAAGGAGTCGGATCTCGCCCACAACGCGGATCCGGGCCGGCTCGCAGTCCTGGAGCCGGCGACCCGTACCCGGCTGGCCGAGAAGTATGCGCAGGTACGTGGGCTGCTGGGGCTCGGGACAGGCGGAAGGCCCGGCGAACGGTGGGAACAAGCCAACCCCGAAGCGGGCTGACGCACGGACCGGATCGGCCCCGTCCTGACGGGGTCGATCCGGACAGTTCAGCGTTTGGCGGGGCTCCGGCGGAACGCCCAGTTCATGTCCGGCTCGGTGGCGAAGCGCAGCGCGCGACGGACCGGCGGGGTGCACAGCAGGGTGACCGCGACGGCCGCGACGAGGGAGACGACGGTCAGTCCGGCAGGGCTCTTGAGCCACTCGTAGCGGTCGAACAGCCCGTAGTAGCCGGCGCCCTTCACCAGGAAGCCGTGCAGCAGGTAGCCGCAGATCGTCCCGGCGCCCAGCACGGTGAACCACATGTGCCGGCGCGGGACCCAGGCCAGGAAGCCGATGGTGAGGAGCAACGCGCACCCGAACATGGCGAGGGTCATCACGGCCCCCGACCACCACGGGGCGTCCAGTTCCTGCGCGGCGCTGCTGCGGTAGAACCAGCCCAGCTGCATGCGCGGCGCCGCCCAGTAGGCGAAGAGCAGGGCTCCGGCGAACAGCGGGAGGGCCATCAGCCGCACCTCACGCCGCCGCACCAGCTGGAAGTGCTCGGGCTTCATCAGCAGACCGAGCACGAAGAACGGCAGGAGCTGGCAGACGCGTTGCAGGTCCAGGTCGTCACCGATGCCCGGAGTCACCGAGGCGAGCATCGCGATGACGAGCGCGACGGGCAGCGGGTGGCGCAGGGACTGCCACATCGGGGTGGTGACCCGCCAGATGAACAGCGCGATCAGGAACCAGGTGAGGAACAGCGGGTCGAGCAGGGTGATCGGGGTGTCGTCCACGCCGCCGGCGAAGCGCTTGAAGAGCGAGTACGCCGTCTCGAAGAGCACGTACGGCACGAGGACCCCGGTGACCAGGCGCTTCACCTTGGGAGCGCTCATGTCGAACGAGCGTGAGAAGTAGCCGGAGACGAGGATGAACGCGGGCATGTGGAAGGTGTAGACGACCATGTACAGCGCCCGAGTGGTACGGCTGCCGTCCATCACCGGTTCCCACGCGTGGGCCACGGCGACGAGCACGATGGCGAGGTACTTCACGTTGTCGAAGTACGCGTCGCGCCGTTTGGCCGGTACGGGCGTGGCAGTGCGTGCGGGAGAGATTCCGGGGGCGGGGGAGGGGGTCCCCGCGGCCGTCAGCGTCCGCGGGTATCTGGGCTCCGGCTCCCGGCTCTCCGGAGTGATCGGGGACCGTTGGATTTCGCTCGGAGCTTTGGACATCTCATGCACCTTAGACCCGTTGATCGGTATGCGTAAAACTCTCAAGAGAATTGGCGTGTTCCCGGGCGCCCGAAAACGAAACCAACGAATCTTGCCCGATCTGTACTGATTCATCCGTCTTAAATGGCGCATATCGGCGCGCGGTTGGCGAGAGTGAATTACGTCGCGCGAACGCCTGCCAAATCACTGTGGATGAAGTGTGGGGATATGGAAACGATCACTCCGATCGATATTCGAACCGCCTTGCGCACAGCAGATGCACAGATTGCCGACCACGCGCCGCGCAGCCCTTGCGGGGTGCGGTCCGCGCCGGAGCGCACCCGGGCGCGCGCGGGCGCGAGGATGGCGCGATCCGGTCAGTCCACTCCGTCACCCAGCAGCAGTCACAGGGGAGTTGGTGGCACGATGGGCGCGACGGAGGTGTGCCGGGCCGCATGCCACCGGGCCGGCAAGGCGGACCGACCAAGGGTGTGATCAGTCGTGGCCATTTCACTGTCTGTGGTGCTTCTGCTGGGAGTCGTCCTGGTGGTGTTCATCCGCGGAGGGTCCATCAAGGGCGGGCCGGCGGTCGTCGCCGTTCTGTTCGGCTTCTTCCTCGCCTCGACGGGCATGGCGCCGTCGATCAACAGATTCATGAACTCGATAGCCGACACGATCAACCAGATCAGTTTTTGACGGCATACGAAAGAACCCGGTCCGGCAGGTGACTGCCGGACCGGGTTCTCCGTGTGGAGCGGGCGACGGGAATCGAACCCGCGTAGCTAGTTTGGAAGACTAGGGCTCTACCATTGAGCTACGCCCGCAAGCGCCGCACCGCGGGTCCGTCCGGACTGCGGTACGGGAAGCATCGTAGCGGGTCCGGGAAGGTGCGCGCACACCCGTACCGGCGTGCCCTCGTGACATCCCCGGGGGCGGTTCGCGCAAAGAGGCCGACGCATCGCTCATCTGCATGTACCCTTCGTGTCGCACCGACGGGGTGTGGCGCAGCTTGGTAGCGCGTCCGCTTTGGGAGCGGAAGGTCGTCGGTTCGAATCCGGCCACCCCGACCACCGGCAAGATCGCATTGTGGGAGTCGTCCCCCTTGCCGTTACTATGCAAAATGCGTGCCCGTGTGTCTGATGTACCGGGCTCGGTCCGCGAAGCCGCCTCTCGGCGGCCCAGCAGAACCCCAAGAAGTCAGCCACCAAGGAGACCGAACCGTGAAGAGCGCCGTGGAGACCCTGAACCCGACCCGGGTTCGGCTCAGCATCGAGGTGCCCTTCGAGGAGCTCAAGGACAGCCTCGACGCGGCGTACAAGAAGATCAACCAGCAGGTCACGGTGAAGGGCTTCCGTAAGGGCAAGATCCCCAACCGGGTCATCGACCAGCGGTTCGGCCGCGGTGCCGTGCTCGAGGAGGCCGTCAACGACGCCCTCCCGATGTTCTACACCGAGGCTGTCAACGAGGGTGAGCTCAACGTTCTGGGCCAGCCCGAGGTTGACATCACCGAGCTCAAGGACGGCGAGCTGCTGGCCTTCACCGCCGAGGTGGACGTCCGTCCCGAGATCGAGATCCCGGACTACTCCGGCATCGAGGTCACCGTGGACGCACTCGAGGTCACCGACGAGGACGTCGACAAGGCCGTGGAGCAGCTCCGTGAGCGCTTCGCCTCCACCAACCCGGTCGAGCGCGCCGCCGCCGAGGGTGACGTCGTGACGATCGACCTGGAGGCCAAGGTCGACGGAGAGGTCCTCGAGGACGGCGTGGCCGCGGGTGTCTCGTACACCATCGGTTCCGGCGAGCTCCTCGACGGCATCGACGACGCCGTGACCGGCCTGGAGGCCGGTGGCGAGGCCACCTTCGCCTCCGAGCTGAAGGGCGGATCCGCCGAGGGCAAGGAAGCGGAGGTCACCGTCAAGGTCACCGCCGTCGCCGCCCGGGAACTGCCTGAGCTGGACGATGACTTCGCGCAGATGGCGAGCGAGTTCGACACGCTCGCCGAGCTTCGCGAGGACAGCCGCAAGCGCCTCGAGAACACCAAGCAGTACGACCAGGCCACGCAGGCCCAGGAGCGCGTCCTGGACGAGCTGCTGAAGCTGGCCGAGGTCCCGATCCCCGAGAAGCTGCTCGCGGACGAGGTCCAGACCCGCAAGCACAACCTCGAGCACCACCAGCTCGGCCAGATGGGTCTCGACCTCGAGAAGTACCTGGAGATCCAGGGCAAGACGCTCGAGGAGTTCGAGGCCGAGACCTACGAGCAGGCGATCAAGGGCATCAAGACCCAGTTCATCCTTGACGAGCTCGTCAACAAGGAGAAGCTGAACGTCAACCAGGAGGAGCTCACCGAGCACCTCATGCGGCGTGCGGCTTCCTCCGGCATGAGCCCCGACCAGTTCGCCCAGGCCGTCGTCGAGGGCGGTCAGGTGCCGATGCTCGTCGGCGAGGTCGCCCGCGGCAAGGCGCTCGCCGTCGTCGTCGAGGCCGCCAAGGTCACCGACACCAACGGTGAGATCGTCGAGCTCGAGGACGATGAGGACGTCGAGGGGGCCACGGAGACGGTCGAGGCCGCCGAGGGTGACGCCGAGACCGCCGACGACGAGAAGAAGGACGAGAAGAACGAGGCCTGAGCCCCGCTCCGATCGTTGATCTGATCCGCACGGCGGGCCCCGGACGTACCGCGTCCGGGGCCCGCCGCCGTATCGGCCCGCGCCTGGGGACCCATGTCCGGACTGCCGACCTTGCGCTCCCAGCGAACAGTTGGGGAAGCGGGATGGCGTTGTCCCACCTGCGCGTTAGGGTCCATGAAGAGGAAGGGTCGGGTAGTCCCGGCCCACCCGGTACGAAGACGCTGAGACGGCCGGAGCCGTCAGAGACGAGCAGGTGGATACGTGACGAATCTGATGCCCTACGCCGCCGGAGAGCCGTCCCTCGGTGGAGGCCTCGGTGACCAGGTCTACAGCCGACTGCTCGGCGAGCGCATCATCTTCCTCGGCCAGCAGGTCGACGATGACATCGCCAACAAGATCACCGCGCAGCTTCTGCTCCTTGCCGCCGACCCGGACAAGGACATCTACCTCTACATCAACAGCCCCGGCGGCTCGGTGACGGCAGGCATGGCGGTCTACGACACCATGCAGTACATCCCGAACGACGTGGTCACCATCGGTATGGGCATGGCGGCCTCGATGGGCCAGTTCCTGCTCACCGGTGGCACCGCGGGCAAGCGCTTCGCGCTCCCGAACACCGACATCCTCATGCACCAGGGTTCGGCCGGCATCGGCGGTACCGCCTCGGACATCAAGATCCAGGCCCAGTACCTCCTCCGCACGAAGACGCGCATGGCGGAGATCACGGCCCACCACTCCGGCCAGACCGTGGAGACGATCATCCGTGACGGTGACCGCGACCGCTGGTACACCGCCGAGGAGGCCAAGGACTACGGCCTCATCGACGAGATCATCACGTTCGCGTCGGGCATCCCGGGCGGCGGCGGTACCGGCGCCTGACCCAGGCGTGCACCACCCCGCACCCTCTCGTACGCCGAGACCTCCAGCCCCATGAACGCCACCAGGATGGTGAACACCCACATGAACAACTTCTCCGGCGCCTCCGCGAGCGGCCTCTACACCGGCCCGCAGGTGGACAACCGCTACGTCGTCCCGCGCTTCGTGGAGCGCACCTCGCAGGGTGTGCGTGAGTACGACCCGTACGCGAAGCTCTTCGAGGAGCGCGTGATCTTCCTCGGCGTCCAGATCGACGACGCCTCGGCCAACGACGTCATGGCGCAGTTGCTGTGCCTGGAGTCGATGGACCCGGACCGCGACATCTCGATCTACATCAACAGCCCTGGCGGCTCGTTCACCGCGCTCACCGCGATCTACGACACGATGCAGTTCGTGAAGCCGGACATCCAGACGGTCTGCATGGGCCAGGCCGCCTCCGCCGCGGCCGTTCTGCTGGCCGCGGGCACCCCGGGCAAGCGCATGGCACTCCCGCACGCCCGTGTGCTGATCCACCAGCCGTCCTCGCAGACCGGCCGTGAGCAGCTCTCCGACCTGGAGATCGCGGCCAACGAGATCCTGCGGATGCGCACGCAGCTCGAGGAGATGCTGGCCAAGCACTCCACGACCCCGCTGGAGAAGATCAGCGAGGACATCGAGCGGGACAAGATCCTTACCGCGGAGGACGCACTCGCGTACGGTCTGGTGGACCAGATTGTCTCCACCCGTAAGACCACGGCCGGCGCGTCCCTCTGACGTCGGTCTTTCCCCTTGGCACATTCCGTATTCACGGCCACGGCCGTGTGAACCGTGCCAAGGGGGGCCCGAACGGGGGGCCAGGCAAGGTACCGTCGGATAGAGGCACCAGGAGCCGCTGTACCAGGCTGCTCCCAGGCGAAGGGGAAGCACCTCGTGGCACGCATCGGTGATGGCGGCGACTTGCTCAAGTGCTCGTTCTGCGGAAAGAGCCAGAAGCAGGTGAAGAAGCTCATCGCGGGACCCGGTGTGTACATCTGCGACGAGTGCATCGATCTCTGCAACGAGATCATCGAGGAGGAACTCGCGGAGACCTCTGAGGTGCGGTGGGAGGAACTCCCCAAGCCCCGTGAGATCTACGAGTTCCTCGAGGGGTACGTCGTCGGGCAGGAGCCCGCGAAGAAGGCCCTCTCGGTCGCCGTGTACAACCACTACAAGCGGGTCCAGGCGGGCGAGAACGGCAGCGGTTCGAACCGTGACGACGCGATCGAGCTCGCCAAGTCCAACATCCTGCTGCTGGGCCCCACGGGCTCCGGCAAGACGCTCCTCGCGCAGACGCTGGCCCGCATGCTCAACGTCCCGTTCGCCATCGCGGACGCGACGGCGCTGACCGAGGCCGGTTACGTCGGCGAGGACGTCGAGAACATCCTGCTCAAGCTGATCCAGGCCGCTGACTACGACGTCAAGAAGGCCGAGACGGGGATCATCTACATCGACGAGATCGACAAGGTCGCGCGCAAGAGCGAGAACCCGTCGATCACGCGGGA
Source organism: Streptomyces sp. NPDC057428 (assembly GCF_042803195.1). Lineage (NCBI taxonomy): Bacteria > Bacillati > Actinomycetota > Actinomycetes > Kitasatosporales > Streptomycetaceae > Streptomyces > Streptomyces sp. NPDC057428. Next base: position 54,537 of record NZ_JBHVCT010000003.1, on the reverse strand, counting down.
CGTGTCCGGCGAGGGCGTCCAGCAGGCCCTGTTGAAGATCCTGGAGGGCACCACCGCCTCCGTCCCGCCGCAGGGCGGACGGAAGCACCCCCACCAGGAGTTCATCCAGATCGACACGACGAACGTGCTGTTCATCGTGGGCGGTGCCTTCTCGGGCCTGGAGAAGATCATCGAGTCGCGGGCCGGTGCCAAGGGCATCGGCTTCGGCGCGACGATCCGTTCCAAGCTTGAGATCCAGGCGAGCGACCAGTTCCAGGAGGTCATGCCGGAGGACCTGGTGAAGTTCGGGATGATCCCCGAGTTCATCGGCCGCCTCCCCGTGCTGACCTCGGTCCACAACCTGGACCGCGAGGCGCTGCTCCAGATCCTGGTCGAGCCGCGCAACGCACTGGTCAAGCAGTACCAGCGCCTGTTCGAACTCGACGGCGTCGAGCTGGACTTCGAGCGAGAGGCCCTCGAAGCCATCGCCGACCAGGCGATCCTCCGCCAGACGGGCGCGCGCGGGCTGCGCGCCATCATGGAAGAGGTCCTGCAGTCCGTGATGTACGAGGTCCCGTCCCGCAAGGACGTGGCCCGCGTGGTCATCACCTCGGACGTCGTCCGCAACAACGTCAACCCGACGCTGGTCCCGCGCGAGCCGCGCACGATCGGCAAGAACGACGGCGGCCGCCACGAGAAGTCCGCGTAGCGGCGGCGGCACACACGCCGAAGGGGCGCCCGGCCAACGGCTGGGCGCCCCTTCGGCTTTGCGGGTCAGGTCAGATCTTGGTGCGTGAGGTGTTGTAGAGCTTGGCCGCGAGGGCCGCCACCTCGTCCTGCGAAACGGGTTTGTTGGTCATCGCGGCACCGATGTCGAATCCGATCACGGCGGCGACGGTGCTGTAGTCGGCCCAGATGCAGACGGGCATGACCATCTCCTTGGGACCGCCCGCCGGGGTGCCGTCGGCCTTGGAGTTGAGCATCTTCATGTCCTGGCACTTCATCAGCGCACCCTTGAAACCGGGCGGCGTCACGTTCTTGGGGCTGCCGACCAGGGAGATCTCCGCGTCCTTGTCGCTCTCGGAGACCCCGCTCTTCGCTTGCTCGAACATCCCGTCGACGGCTTTCGCCGGATCCGAGACCTCGCCCCAGGCGCCGCTGAGCATCAGCATCTTGGTCGTGAGCGGATTCTTCGCGAGGTCGCCGCTCGCGTACTGGGCCTCGGCCTTCTGGGGGTTGTTCATGCCCAGGGCCTCGGCGTCCTTCTTCTCCTTGCCCGTCATCGGGCCCGATGACATCTCCTTGGAGTCCCTCTTGTAGTCGTCCACCGAGGCGGCGGGCGTCAGTCTGTAGCCCTTCGTCGAGTCCGCCACGTCGCTGTTGCCGCCGCCTCCGCCCGACGTGAAGAAGTACACACCGCCCGCGACGACGGCCAGCGCCACCACGGCCGAGCCGATGATCAGGCCCGTCTTCTTCTTCGGGGCACCCGGCTGCGGAGGCATGCCGGGGTAGGCCGGCTGGCCGCCGTACGGGGGAGTGGGGGGCTGCTGGCCGTACGGCCCCGGCTGCTGGCCCTGTGGGTAGCCGTAGCCCGGCTGCGGGGGCTGCTGCTGCGGCGGAACGCCCTGGGGGGCCTGCTGCGGGTAGCCGTAGCTGGGCTGGCCCTGCGGCGGCGGACCGCCGTACGGGCCGGGCTGCTGGCCGTAGGGGCCCGGCTGCTGACCGTAGGGTCCGGGCTGGCCCTGCGGCGGCTGACCGCCGTACGGCCCCGGCTGGTTGTGGCTCATGGTGCTGTCCCCCTCCAGAATGCTTATGCGTTCCGCACATCCTGACGGAAGCGACCTCCGCACAGGGCATCCGGCGGCACACCGTTACTCAACAAACCGGTTTCAGTGCACGACTGTGACGCCCCTAAACTGTGTGGCGTGACCGAGAACCCAGTGCAGCAGCCAGCCAGCATCCCCGAACTGCCGACCCAGTACGCGCCGGCCGAGGTAGAGGGGAAGCTGTACGAGCGCTGGGTAGAGCGCGGGTATTTCGAAGTTGACGAGAACAGCGACAAGCCGCCCTACAGCATCGTCATCCCGCCGCCGAACGTCACCGGATCACTCCACCTGGGCCACGCCTTCGAGCACACGCTGATCGACGCGCTGGTCCGCCGTAAGCGGATGCAGGGCTTTGAGGCGCTGTACCAGCCGGGCATGGACCACGCCGGCATCGCCACCCAGAACGTCGTCGAGCGTGAGCTCGGCAAGGAAGGCAAGTCCCGCCACGACCTGGGGCGCGAGGCCTTCGTCGAGCGTGTCTGGCAGTGGAAGAACGAGTCTGGCGGCCAGATCTCCGGACAGATGCGGCGTCTCGGCGAGGGTGTCGCATGGTCCCGTGAGCGCTTCACGATGGACGAGGGCCTGTCCAAGGCCGTCCAGACCGTCTTCAAGCAGATGTACGACGACGAGCTGATCTACCGCAAGGAACGCATCGTCAACTGGTGCCCGCGGTGTCTCACGGCCATCTCCGACATCGAGGTGGAGTACCAGGAGGACGACGGCGAGCTCGTCTCCATGCAGTACGGCGAGGGCGACGAGACCATCGTCGTCGCCACCACCCGGGCCGAGACAATGCTCGGTGACACAGCCGTCGCCGTCCACCCCGACGACGAGCGCTACAGGCATCTCGTCGGCAAGCAGATCAAGCTGCCGCTGACCGACCGGACGATCCCGGTCGTCGCCGACCGCCATGTCGACCCCGCGTTCGGAACCGGCGCCGTCAAGGTGACCCCGGCGCACGACCCGAACGACTTCGAGATCGGCACACGCCACGGCCTGCCTTTCCTCACCGTCCTGGACGAGCGCGCCGTCATCACCGTCCCTGGCCCCTTCGAGGGGCTGGACCGGCTTGAGGCCCGCTCCACCATCGTCGCCGCCCTGCGTGCCGAGGGTCGGATCGTCGCCGAGAAGCGGCCGTACGTCCACTCCGTCGGCCACTGCTCGCGCTGCAAGACCACCGTCGAACCGCGTCTGTCCATGCAGTGGTGGGTCGCGGTCGCTCCCCTCGCCAAGGCGGCCGGTGACGCCGTCCGCGAGGGCAAGGTCAAGATTCACCCTCAGGAAATGGAGAAGCGGTACTTCGACTGGGTCGACAACCTCCACGACTGGTGCATCTCACGTCAGCTCTGGTGGGGGCACCGCATCCCGGTTTGGCATGGGCCCGACGGCGAGATGGTGTGTGTCGGACCGGACGACGAGGCGCCCACCGGCGAGGGCTGGACGCAGGACAGCGACGTCCTGGACACCTGGTTCTCCTCGGGTCTGTGGCCGTTCTCCACGCTCGGTTGGCCCGAACAGACCGACAGCCTTGCGAAGTTCTACCCCAACTCCGTCCTCGTCACCGGCTACGACATCCTGTTCTTCTGGGTCGCCCGGATGATGATGTTCGGGTTGTACGTCAACGACGGTGTTCCGCCGTTCGGCACGATCGTCCTGCACGGCATGGTCCGCGACGAGCATGGCAAGAAGATGTCGAAGTCCTTCGGCAACGTGGTCAACCCGCTGGACTGGATGGACAAGTACGGCTCGGACGCCCTGCGCTTCACCCTCGCGCGCGGAGCCAACCCGGGCACCGACGTCCCGATCGGCGAGGACTGGGTCCAGGGTTCGGCGAAGTTCGCCAACAAGATCTGGAACGCCACCCGTTTCGCGCTGATGAACGGCGCGACCATCGAGGGCGAACTGCCGTCCGCCGACGAGATGTCGGTGACCGACCGCTGGATCCTTTCGCGGCTGAACAAGACGGTCGCGGACGTCGACGCGTTTTACGACGACTTCCAGTTCGCCAAGATCAGTGAAGCGCTGCGGCACTTCGCCTGGGACGAGGTCTTCGACTGGTACGTCGAGCTCTCCAAGACGACCTTCTTCGCGGGCGGTCGTCCGGCCGATGTCTCAGGGCGGGTCCTGGGCGAGGTCCTCGACGTGATGTTGCGACTTCTGCATCCGATCGTCCCCTTCGTCACCGAGTCGCTGTGGACCGCACTGACCGGACGCGAGTCGATCGTCATCGCCGAATGGCCGGCGGATTCCGGTTTCCGCGACGACGCGGCCGAGCTTGAGATCGAACTCGTCCAGCAGGTCGTCACGGAGGTCCGCCGATTCCGCAACGATCAGGGTCTTCAGCCAGGTCAGAAGGTCCCTGCCGAGCTCTCCCTGACGGGCACGGCGCTCGCCCCCCACGAGGCGGCCATGCGTCAGCTCACGCGCCTGCAGCCCGCCGGGGACGGCTTCCACGCCACGGCGACGCTGCCGGTCGCCGGAGCCTCGGTCGCTCTCGACCTGTCCGGCACGATCGACGTCGAGGCGGAGCGCAAGCGCCTGACGAAGGACCTGGGCGCGGCCGAAAAGGAGAAGGCCCAGGCCACGGGCAAGCTCGGCAACGAAGCCTTCCTGGCCAAGGCGCCGGACAACGTGGTCGACAAGATCCGCGGCCGGCTCGCCAAGGCGGAGGCCGACATCGAGCGGATCACCAGCCAGCTGGCGAATCTGCCCCAGGGCTGATGACCTGAGCACGAAGCCCCCGCGCGCCGACCGACCGGGAGTGCGGGGGCTTCGCCGTGCCCCGGTGACGCACCCCGGCGGGCGCTGCGCGCGATGTCCGAAGCCATCCGTAGACTGGCCCTGTGAGTGAGCCCCGCCCTTCAGACCGGCACGACGCGTCAGATCCCGACGACACCTTCGCGGAGATCGTCGACGAAGAGACCCAGCGCGACCCCGACCTGGCGGTGATCGAGGCCGGGAGCCGCACGCTGCGCACCCAGTCCGGTGCGCCGCAGGGTGAGGCGGTCCCCGACCGCCCCGCCGACCCCGAGACGGACAGGGCGCTGCGCGCCGTGGAGCAGGAGCTCGCCGGCCGCTGGGGCGAGACCAAGCTCGAGCCGTCGGTGACCCGGATCGCCGCCCTGATGGACGTGCTCGGCGAGCCCCAGCGCGCCTACCCCTCGATCCACATCACGGGGACCAACGGCAAGACCAGCACCGCCCGGATGATCGAGGCGCTGCTCGGCGCCTTCGAGCTCCGTACCGGCCGCTACACCTCGCCGCACGTCCAGTCGGTCACCGAACGCATCAGCCTGGACGGTGCGCCGATCGAGGCCGAGCGCTTCATCGAGACGTACAACGACATCAAGCCCTACGTCGAGATGGTCGACGCCCAGCAGCCTTACCGGCTCTCCTTCTTCGAGGTGCTGACAGGCATGGCGTACGCGGCCTTCGCCGACGCGCCGGTCGACGTCGCTGTCGTCGAGGTCGGCATGGGCGGGACCTGGGACGCGACGAACGTCATCGACGGTTCGGTCGCCGTGATCACACCGATCTCCCTCGACCACACCGACCGGCTCGGTACGACCCCGGCCGAGATCGCCGAGGAGAAGTCCGGCGTCATCAAGCAGGACGCGACGGTGATCCTGGCCCAGCAGCCGGTCGACGCCGCGCAGGTGATGCTGAAGAAGGCCGTCGAGGTGGACGCCACGGTGGCCCGCGAGGGCATGGAGTTCGGCATCGTCTCGCGGGAGATCGCGGTCGGCGGCCAGCTCCTGACGCTTCGGGGCCTGGGCGGCGAGTACGACGACATCTTCCTGCCGCTGTACGGCGCCCACCAGGCGCACAACGCGGTGGTGGCGCTCGCGGCCGTCGAGGCGTTCTTCGGCATCGGCGCGGAGCAGGCCCGCAGCCTCGACGTCGAGGTGGTCCGCAAGGCATTCCTCTCGGTGCTCTCACCGGGCCGGCTGGAGGTCGTGCGCTCCAGCCCGACGATCGTGCTGGACGCGGCGCACAACCCCGCCGGCGCCCTCGCGGCTTCGGAGGGGGTCAGCGAGGCGTTCAGCTTCACGCGGCTCATCGGGGTCGTCGGCGCCAGTGACGGCAAGGACGTCCGGGGGCTCCTCGAAGCCTTCGAGCCCATCTTCGCCGAGATCGTCGTCACCCGGAACTCCAGCGACCGCGCCATGGACGCGGACGAGCTCGCCGCGATCGCCGTCGAGGTCTTCGGCCACGAGCGCGTCCAGGTCGAGCCCCGTCTGGACGACGCCCTGGAGGCGGCCATCACCCTCGCCGAGGAGGATGCCGAATACGCGGGCGCGGGCGTCCTGGTGACCGGTTCCGTGATCACGGTCGGCGAGGCCCGGCTGCTTCTGGGAAGGCGCTGACCTGTGCGTACGCTCTGCGCATCGACGCTGATCGGTGAGTTCTTCGTCATCGGCTTCGCCGGACTCGTGGCGATGAAACTCGACGGTATGTCCATGGGCACGGTGTGGACGGTCTGCGGAGTCGGGATGCTGCTGTCCGTCCTGCTGTGCGGGGTGATCACCAGGCCCGGTGGCGTCCAGTTCGGCTGGGCGCTGCAAATCGCGCTGGTGCTGAGCGGCTTCTTCGTCCCGATGATGTACATCCTGGGGATCGCCTTCGGCGCCCTGTGGTGGGCGTCCGTGCACTACGGCCGCAAGATCGACGAGGCGAAGGCGCGGTGGGCGGCGCAGGCCGAGGCGCAGGAGAGCGCCCAGGCTCCGGCCCAGGGATGACGCAGAGTGAGCCCGGCCGTCGGGCCGCTCGCGCATCCCTGTAATCTCCCCCTCACCCGCACCCGAAAGTCTGCAAGGAGCCGCACATGACTCAGCGCACCCTCGTCCTTCTCAAGCCCGACGCCGTCCGGCGTGGGCTGATCGGCGAGATCGTCGGCCGCATCGAGCGCAAGGCCGGTTGGACGATCACAGCGCTGGAGCTGCGCACGCTCGACCTCGCGACCCTGGAGCAGCACTACGGCGAGCACAAGGGCCGTCCGTTCTACGAGCCGCTCGTCGAGTTCATGGCTTCCGGCCCCGTCGTCGCTCTTGTGGCCGAAGGCGAGCGGGTGATCGAGGGTGTCCGCGCCCTGGCCGGCCCGACCGACCCGATCGCCGCCGCGCCCGGCTCGATCCGCGGCGACTTCGGCACGGTCACCCGGGAGAACCTCATCCACGCCTCGGACTCCGAGGAGTCCGCAGAGCGAGAACTCAAGCTTTTCTTTCCCGGCCTCTCCTGACTTCGGCTCCGCCAAACAGCGCTCATGACCTGGGGCGACCGAAGTAATTCGGTCGCCCTTCGGCATAGGGTCCCGTATCGCGGGAACGCATCCCTCCGACGTAACGTCACCATGGGTGGAACGGGAAGCCGTTCTGCTCGCCATGGCGAAGGACCCTCGCGCTGTGTCCGTGCATACGGCACTACGATGGAAGCTTCCACGCCCGCAGCGCCAACCCTCGCCTACCTGAACAAGCCATTCTTCGCTTTCCGGGAAGGCCCGACGCATCCTCATGGGGAACAAGGGGAACTCAATGTCGTTCATCGGCCGTGACATGGCTATCGACCTCGGGACTGCCAACACGCTGGTGTACGTCAGGGGGCGCGGCATCGTACTGAACGAGCCGTCCGTCGTGGCCATCAACACCAACACCGGCGGCATCCTGGCGGTCGGCTCCGAGGCCAAGAAGATGATCGGCCGCACGCCCGGCAACATCGTTGCCGTGCGGCCGCTGAAGGACGGTGTGATCGCCGACTTCGAGATCACGGAGCGTATGCTCCGCTACTTCATCCTCAAGATCCACAAGCGCCGCTACCTGGCCCGCCCGCGGGTCGTCGTCTGTGTGCCCTCCGGCATCACAGGAGTCGAGCGACGCGCCGTCATCGAGGCGTCGACGCAGGCCGGCGCGCGCCAGGTGCACATCATCGAAGAGCCCATGGCCGCGGCCATCGGCTCCGGACTGCCGGTCCACGAGGCCACCGGGAACATGGTCGTCGACATCGGTGGCGGCACCACCGAGGTCGCGGTGATCTCGCTCGGCGGAATCGTCACTGCCCAGTCGATCCGGGTGGCCGGTGACGAACTGGACAACGCGATCATCCAGCACGTCAAGAAGGAGTACTCCCTCCTCCTCGGTGAGCGCACCGCCGAACAGATCAAGATCACCATCGGTTCGGCCTTCGAGATGGAGAAGGACGAGCACACCGAGATCCGCGGCCGGGACCTGGTCTCGGGCCTGCCCAAGACCGTCGTCATCTCGGCCACCGAGGTCCGCAAGGCCATCGAGGAACCGGTCAACGCGATCGTCGACGCCGTGAAGACGACGCTCGACAAGTGCCCGCCGGAGCTCTCCGGTGACGTCATGGACCGCGGCATCGTCCTCACCGGCGGCGGCGCGCTCCTGCGGGGTCTCGACGAGCGGCTGCGCCACGAGACGGGCATGCCGATCCACATCGCCGAGGACCCGCTTGACTCGGTGGCACTCGGATCCGGCAAGTGCGTCGAGGAGTTCGAGGCGCTGCAGCAGGTGCTGGACGCCCAGCCCCGAAGGTAGAAAATGATGTTCCGCCGTACGGGCGCAAACCGCCCGTACGGCGGAACGTCGGTATACAGGCACGAATATTCCGACGAGGAAGGCACGGCCGCCGCACGTGAGGGACACACGAGAGAGCCGGCTGCTCCTGGTGCTGCTGATCGCCATCGCATTCGCCCTGATCACGGTCGATATCCGCGGTGGCGAGGAGTCACCGGTGGACGGAGCCCGGCAGGCCGCCGCCACGGTCTTCGGGCCGGTCGAGAACGGCGTCGCGGCAGCGGTGGACCCGGTGGGCAACGCCATCGGCGCCGTACGGGAGTCCGGTGACCGGCACGACCGGATCGCGGCCCTGGAGCAGGAGAACGCCGCACTGAAGACCAGGCTCGGCAGCGACGACCGCAACACCAGCAAGGTCCGTCAGCTGGACACCATGCTCAAGAGCGCCGGAGCCGGCCAGTACGGCATCAAGGGCGCCCAGGTCATCGCCATAGGAGCGGCCCAGGGCTTCTCCTGGACGATCACCATCGACGCGGGGACGCACGACGGCATCCTGCGCGACATGACCGTACTGAACGGCGAGGGGCTCGTCGGCCGGGTCACCACGGTCGGCCCGGACACCGCGACCGTCCTGCTGGCCAACGACCCCGACTTCACCGTCGGCACCCGGCTGGAGAAGACCGACGAGCTCGGCTTCGCGACCGGACAGGGCTCCCGGCCGCTCTCGGTCCAGTTCCTCAACGGCAAGGCCGACGTGAAGAAGGGCGACCGCCTCGTCACCTTCGGGTCCAGCAAGGACAAGCCCTTCGTCCCCGGCGTGCCGGTCGGCCAGGTCGTGCGTGTGGACCCCTCGGGTGGTGACCTGACCCGGACCGTCTACGTCCGCCCGTTCGTGGGCTTCACCAAGCTCGACATCGTCGGAGTCGTCGTCCAGGCACCCCGCGAGAACCCCCGCGACATGGTCCTGCCGAAGCAGCCCAAGAAGCCGGAGAAGCCCAAGCCCACCCCGACCGTCACGGTGACCGTCCAGCCGAACGGCGACCTCGTCGACGCCGGCGGAAAGGTCGTCGGGAACGTCAACGAGAAGCCCGACCCGGATGCCTCCGGCAGCCCCTCCGCGAACGCCGACACACCCGCCGGTGACGCGGCGAACGACCAGGAATAGAGCTGATCCCCATGCGTATCAACCGGACGCTGCTCTCCGTCTCCCTGGTCGTGGTCGCCCTCGTCATCCAGGTCTCCGTACTCGCCCGCCTCCAGCTCCCGGGCGCCACGCCTGACCTGGTGCTCCTCGTCGTCCTCGGGCTCGCCTTCGTCTACGGACCCGTCAGCGGCGCCCTCATCGGCTTCGGCGCGGGCCTCCTCGCCGACCTGGCGCCGCCCGCCGACCACGCGGCCGGGCGCTACGCGTTGGTGCTCTGCCTCATCGGCTACGTCGCCGGAATGGCCCGGCCCGAGAAGGGCCAGCTCAAGTCGGCGTTCACCCCGATGGCCTTCGTGGTGGCCGCGGCCATCGGATCGACTCTGCTGTACGCCGGGGTCGGCGCCCTCGTGGGCGACACCGCGGCCCGCCATGTGGGCCTGGGCAGCCTGCTGTTCACCGCCGCCGTGTACGACCTGCTCCTCGCGCCGTTCACGGTTCCGCTGATCATGGCGCTCGCCAGACGTACCGAGAACGACCCCGTGGCCGACAGTTCCGGCAGCGGAGACGTCGCCGCCGGCTGGCTGGCCACGGGCACCGGGCTGCGGATCGGCAGCCAGCGGGGCGGGATGCGCCTGAGGGCCGCCCGGAACCGCGCCGCACGCGCGGGAAGGATCAAGGGGGTCAAGCGACTGTGAGGCCGTACCGGCACCGGACGAGCACCGGGGGCGACCCCCGTGACCCCGGCCAGACCACCACCGGGGGCGCCCCGTGAGCAACATTCCGGAGACCGGACGGACCCAGCGGGTCCAGATCCGTCTCGTCGTCATCCAGGTCCTCGTCTTCTCCCTGCTCCTGACGCTCGGCGGGCGGCTCTGGTACCTCCAGATCCGCAACGGGCAGGAGTACACGGACGAGGCCAAGAACAACCACGTGCAGCAGGTCGTCCAGCCCGCCGTCCGGGGAGCGATCCTCGACGCACGGGGCGTGCCCCTCGCCGACAACGAGACCCGACTCGTCGTGTCCGCCAGCCGCACCGAGCTGATGAAGATGAAGGACGACGGCGTCGGCGTGCTCACCCGGCTGGCCGATGTCCTGGACATGAAGGCCAAGGACGTTCAGGACAAGGTCCGGCTCTGCGACGCCAAGACCCCGCAGCCCTGCTGGAACGGCTCGCCCTACCAGCCGATCCCGGTGACCGACGAGGCCACGACACAGCAGGCCCTCACCATCCGCGAGCGCGCCGAGGACTTCCCCGGCATCACCGCCGAACCCACCGCCGTACGCCGCTACGCCGCACCCGGCAAGGCCAACACCGCCCAGGTCCTCGGCTACCTCTCGCCGGTCACCGACGACGAGGTCACCAAGGCCCAGGACACCGAGTCGCCCTACCTGCGCTCCGACCAGGTCGGCCGCTCCGGCCTGGAGCGCACCTACGACAAGGAACTGCGTGGCAAGGCCGGTGTCACCCGCTACGAGGTCGACAACCTCGGCCGGGTCATCGGCCAGGCGCAGAACGACGAGGCTGAGCCCGGCGCCAGCGTCATCACCTCCATCGACGCCCGCGTCCAGTCCGTCGCCGAGTACGAACTCAACAAGGCGATGGAGACGGCCCGCAAGGAGATGGACCGCAACACCAACCAGCTCTACAAGGCTGACTCCGGCGCCGTCGTCGTGATGGAGGCCAAGACCGGCCGCATCGTCTCGATGGCGTCCCTGCCGACGTACGACCCCAACGCCTGGATCGGCGGCATCTCCGCCAAGGACTACGCCAAGCTCACCGGCAAGAAGTCCAACTTCCCGCTGCTGAACAGGGCCATCCAGGGCACCGCGGCCCCGGGCTCCATCTTCAAGGTGATCTCCTCGACCGCCGCGGTCAACGCCGGTTACCCGTTCGACGGCAACTACCCGTGCCCGAGCTCGTACTCCATCGGGGGCCAGACCTTCAAGAACTTCGAGTCCCAGGGCTACGGCAGCATCACCATCGGCCGTGCGCTCGAGGTCTCCTGCGACACGGTCTACTACGGCCTGGCGCACAAGGAGTGGCAGAAGGACGGCGGAAACAAGCCGAAGAAGAACCCGGGCGACTGGTTCTACAAGACGGCCCACCAGTTCGGCCTCGGCAAGGAGACCGGCATCGACCTCCCCAACGAGGTCTCCGGCCGGGTCCCCGACCGTCAGTGGAAGCAGAGCTTCTACGACGCCAACAAGACGTCGTGGTGCAAGCAGGGCAAGAAGGACGGCACCTACGTCGAGAAGATCGCGTACGAAGGCTGCATCGAGGGCTACAAGATGCGTGCCGGTGACTCCGTCAACTACTCCATCGGCCAGGGCGACACGCTCGTCACCCCGATCCAGATGGCGACCATCTACGCCGCGATCTCCAACGGCGGAACCCTGTACGACCCGACCGTCGGCAAGGCGATCGTCAGCGGCGACGGAAAGACCGTCCAGGAGATCAAGCCCCGGTCGCACGGCAAGCTCCCCTTCAAGGGAGACACGCGCGACGAGATAGACGAAGCCCTCGCGGGAGTCGCGACCCGGGGCAGTGCCGCATGGCGGTTCGGCGGATGGCCCCAGGACAAGATCCCGATGCACGCCAAGACGGGCACGGCCGAGGTCTACGGCAAGCAGACGACCTCCTGGTTCGCCACGTACACCAAGGACTACTCGATCGTCATGACGATCTCTCAGGGCGGTACGGGTTCCGGGGCCTCCGGTCCCGCCGTGCGCAACATCTACAACGCGCTCTACGGACTCGACTCCGCCGGCAAGCAGAACCTCAAGAAGGCCCTGCTGCCCAAGCCCCAGAAGGCACTGCCCAGGATCAAGCCCGACGGCCAGATCGAGTCGCCGAAGATCAAGCCCTACGTCCCCGAGCCGCCCGCCGAGGACGGTACGCAGGCCCTTGCCGCAGTCCTCGCCGGAGCCCCGGGGAGGCGGGACTGATGGCAGGCTTCTCCGTCTCGCGCTACGCCCCCGAGCGTTCCTCCTGGGCCAAACTCACCGCCCGCGACTCCGTCGTGCGGCGGCTGGACTGGCCACTGCTCGGCTCGGCGGTCGCCCTGTCGTTCGTCGGCTCGCTCCTCGTCTGGTCGGCGACCCGTGGCCGCGACTCGCTGACGCACGGCGACCCGTACTACTTCCTCTTCCGGCACGCGCTGAACACCGGAATCGGCCTGGGGCTGATGATCGGCACCGTGTGGCTCGGCCACCGCACCCTCCGGGGCGCGGTGCCGGTCCTCTACGGCATCTCGGTCGTGCTGGTCCTCGCCGTCCTCACCCCGCTGGGTGCGACCGTCAACGGCGCGCACGCCTGGATCCTCCTGCCTGGCGGGTTCTCCCTCCAGCCCTCCGAGTTCACCAAGATCACGATCATCCTCGGCATGGCCATGCTGCTCGCCGCCCGTGTCGACGCCGGCGACCAGCAGCACCCCGATCACCGGACGGTCGCCAAGGCGCTCGGAGTGGCCGTCATCCCTATGGCGGTCGTCATGCTGATGCCCGACCTCGGTTCCGTCATGGTCATGGTCGTCATCGTGCTCGGCGTGCTCCTCGCCTCGGGGGCGTCCAACCGCTGGGTCTTCGGACTCCTCGGCGCGGGCACGGCGGGCGCGGTGGCCGTCTGGCAGCTCGGTGTGCTCGACGACTACCAGATCGCCCGCTTCGCGGCCTTCGCCAACCCGGCGCTCGACCCGGCCGGAGTCGGCTACAACACCAACCAGGCCCGCATCGCGATCGGCTCCGGCGGACTCTCGGGGACCGGCCTCTTCAACGGTTCGCAGACGACGGGCCAGTTTGTCCCCGAGCAGCAGACCGACTTCGTGTTCACCGTCGCCGGTGAGGAGCTCGGGTTCCTCGGAGCCGGACTGATCATCGTCCTGCTCGGCGTCATTTTGTGGCGCGCCTGCCGGATCGCCCGGGAGACGACCGAGCTGTACGGGACCGTCGTGGCCGCCGGGATCATCGCCTGGTTCGCCTTCCAGTCCTTCGAGAACATCGGCATGACGCTCGGGATCATGCCGGTGGCGGGACTCCCGCTGCCCTTCGTGTCGTACGGAGGATCCTCGATGTTCGCCGTCTGGGTGGCCATCGGGCTGCTCCAGTCGATCCGGGTGCAGCGGCCGATAACGGCCTGAGCCCACGAGCTGTCCTGCATGACCGCGCCGATCGTGGATAGATTCGTCCTATGGCGGACTCGAAGCGTGAGGTCGAGCGGAAGTACGAAGCGACTCCCGAGACCCGGCTGCCGGACCTGACCCGCGCAGCCGGGGTCTCGTCCGTCGTCCACCGGGGCCTGAGTGAACTCGACGCCGTCTACTACGACACCGAGGACTTCGCACTGGCCGCCGGCTCCCTCACGCTGAGGCGCCGGACCGGAGGCGGCGACGCCGGGTGGCACCTCAAGTTCCCCGTGTCCGCCGACGTCCGCGACGAGATCCGGGCCCCCCTCGGCGACGACCTGCCGGCCGAATTCGCCGGACTGCTCCGATCCCGCGTGCGCAACGCGAAGGTGGTCCCCGTCGTACGGATCCTCTCCGCGCGCGACGTCCATCACCTCCTCGACGAGGACGGCGCCCTGCTCGCCGAACTGAGCGTCGACGAAGTCCTCGCCGAGCGCCTCACCGAGGAGGGCCGCGGCACCACCTCGGCCTGGACGGAGCTGGAGGTCGAGCTGGCCGACGACGTGGACCCCGCCGTACTCGACGCCGTGGAGCGCCGGCTGCGCAAGGCCGGTGTCCACTCCTCCGCCTCCCCGTCCAAGCTCGCCAGGGCACTGGCCGAGACGGCTCCCGAGAAGCGGCCGAAGGCCCGGAAGGCCGGGCCCCCGCGCACTGCGGGCGACCACGTGCTCGCTTACGTACGCCGCCAGACCGAAGCCGTCGTCCGGCTCGATCCCGCCGTGCGCCGCGACCTTCCCGACTCCGTCCACCGCATGCGGGTCGCCACGCGGAGGCTGCGCAGTGCCTTCAGGACGTACCGCAGGATCCTCGACCACACCGTCACCGATCCGCTCCGCGACGAACTCAAGTGGCTGGCCGGCGAGCTCGGGACCGGACGCGACCAGGAAGTCCTCGACGCCCGGCTCCGCTCCCGTGTCGCCGGGCTGCCCGACACCCTGGTCCTGGGTCCCGTGACCGCCCGGCTGGACCTGGCCTCTGTCGCCGCGGGCGCCGGGGCGCGGCGCCGGGTCGCCGACGTACTCGACAGCGAGCGTTATCTCGACCTGCTGGACGCTCTGGACGCCCTCATCGAAGATCCCCCGCTCAGGCGCGCTGCCGCCAAGGACCCCAAGGACGAGCTGCCCCGCGCGGTGCTCAAGGACTACGCCCGCCTTGCCGACCGCGTCGGCCACGCCCTCGAACAGCCGGCCGGCCCGGAGCGTGACCTGGCGATGCACGAGGCGCGCAAGGCCACCAAACGTGTCCGCTACGCCGCCGACCTCGCGAGGCCGGCGCTGGGCGCGCCCGCCAAGGAGTTCTCCCGGCGGATGAAGTCCGTGCAGTCGGTCCTCGGCGACCACCAGGACAGCGTCATGGCCCGGGACGCCCTGCGCGCACTCGCGGTCCAGGCTCACGGAGCGGGGGAGTCCGCCTTCACCTGGGGACTCCTGTACGGCCGTGAGGAAGCGGCGGCGCAGGCGCGGGAACGGGAACTGCCCGAAGTGTGGGCGCGGGCGTCGCTGCCCCGGCTGCGGGCGGCACTGGAAGGCTGAGCACCGGGTTACGCTAGATGGTCACCCCTGCCAGCTACGAAGGTCCTCAGATGTCTGCCGAGTCGGTCTTCCCACAGCTCGAAGCTCTGCTCCCGCATGTGCAGAAGCCCATCCAGTACGTCGGCGGTGAGCTGAACTCCACCGTCAAACCGTGGGACGAATGCGACGTCCGCTGGGCACTCATGTACCCGGACGCCTACGAGGTCGGGCTGCCCAACCAGGGCGTCATGATCCTTTACGAGGTGCTCAACGAGCGCGACGGCGTCCTCGCCGAACGCACGTACAGCGTGTGGCCGGACCTCGAGGAGCTGATGCGCGAACACCAGGTGCCGCAGTTCACCGTGGACAGCCACCGCCCCGTCGGTGCCTTCGACGTGTTCGGCCTGAGCTTCTCCACCGAGCTCGGCTACACCAACATGCTCACGGCCCTGGACCTCGCGGGCATCCCGCTGGAGTCCAAGGACCGGACCGTGGACCACCCGATCGTGCTGGCGGGCGGCCACGCCGCGTTCAACCCCGAGCCGATCGCGGACTTCATCGACTGCGCGGTGATCGGCGACGGCGAGCAGGCGGTCCTGGAGATCACCGAGATCGTCCGCGCATGGAAGGCCGAGGGCCGGCCCGGAGGCCGCGAGGAGGTGCTGTTCCGCCTCGCGAGGACGGGCGGCGTCTACGTCCCCGGCTTCTACGACGTCGAGTACCTCCCCGACGGCCGCATCGGCCGCGTGGTACCCAACAAGTCCGGCGTGCCGTGGCGTGTGTCCAAGCACACGGTCATGGACCTGGACG
The DNA here is from genome assembly GCF_042803195.1 of Streptomyces sp. NPDC057428. Lineage (NCBI taxonomy): Bacteria > Bacillati > Actinomycetota > Actinomycetes > Kitasatosporales > Streptomycetaceae > Streptomyces > Streptomyces sp. NPDC057428. The sequence continues at coordinate 38,556 of NZ_JBHVCT010000003.1, read as the reverse complement.
AGTGGCCGTACCCCAAGCAGCCGCTCGTCCCCCTCGCCGAGACCGTCCACGAGCGGATGTCCGTCGAGATCTTCCGCGGCTGCACCCGCGGCTGCCGTTTCTGCCAGGCCGGCATGATCACGCGCCCCGTGCGGGAGCGAAGCATCACCGGCATCGGCGAGATGGTCGAGAAGGGGCTCAAGGCCACCGGCTTCGAGGAGGTCGGCCTCCTCTCCCTCTCCTCCGCGGACCACTCCGAGATCGGTGACATCGCGAAGGGCCTCGCGGACCGGTACACCGAGGACAAGATCGGCCTCTCGCTGCCCTCCACCCGGGTCGACGCCTTCAACGTCGACCTGGCCAACGAGCTGACCCGCAACGGCCGCAGGTCCGGACTCACCTTCGCCCCCGAGGGCGGCTCCGAGCGCATGCGCAAGGTCATCAACAAGATGGTCTCGGAGGAGGACCTGATCCGCACGGTCTCCACCGCGTACGGCAACGGCTGGCGCCAGGTGAAGCTGTACTTCATGTGCGGCCTGCCCACCGAGACCGACGAGGACGTCCTCCAGATCGGCGACATGGCGGTCAACGTGATCGCCAAGGGCCGCGAGGTATCCGGCCAGAACGACATCCGCTGCACCGTCTCCATCGGCGGCTTCGTGCCCAAGCCCCACACGCCCTTCCAGTGGGCCCCGCAGCTCAGCGCCGAGGACACCGACGCCCGGCTGAAGAAGCTCCGGGACAAGATCCGGGACGACAAGAAGTACGGGCGCTCCATCGGCTTCCGCTACCACGACGGCAAGCCGGGCATCGTCGAGGGCCTGCTCTCCCGTGGTGACCGCCGCGTCGGTTCCGTCATCCGCGCGGTGTACGAGTCCGGCGGCCGCTTCGACGGCTGGCGCGAGCACTTCAGCTACGACCTCTGGATGAAGAGCGCCGAGAAGACGCTGCCCGCCTTCGGCGTGGACGTCGACTGGTACACCACCCGCGAGCGGACGTACGAGGAGGTCCTGCCCTGGGACCACCTGGACTCCGGCCTCGACAAGGACTGGCTCTGGGAGGACTGGCAGGACTCACTCGACGAGACCGAGGTCGAGGACTGCCGCTGGACGCCGTGCTTCGACTGTGGCGTGTGCCCGCAGTTCGACACATGGCCACAACTGAGTGAGAGCGGTAAAAAGATGCTTCCGCTCACGGTCAAGAAGCCCTAGTGACCAGCGGAGATGCCGTCCGGCGGATGGCTGAGGCGCTGGCCGGCACGACCGATGCTGAGCGTGACGAGATTCTTCGAGGGCTCGGGGCGAAGGAGCGTGAGCAGCTTCCTCGCCCATCGCGGCGCACGCCGCTCCCTGCCCCTCGGCAAGACGCGCGCATCGTCTCTGCCGTGGAGTGGATCTAGGTAAAGGGCGTCCGGCCTGACACAGAGCCGGACGCCTTTTGCGTTCTCTGGGCATCAGCGGCCCCTGGCCGAACCGTGGTGGGCGCGACCGCGTCCGCCTTGAACTGCGGCGGGTAGTTCTTCATGACCACGAGATGTCCGTTCTCAGATCCTCAGGATCCAGTGTCTCGTGTGTCCAACATCCGGGGTCAAGGCCCGATCGCGGGGTTCATCTCGCGCGCCGTCGGCCGGGTACTGGCCTGGCTGGTGCGGCATCTGGTCGCTGCTCCGGCGGCGTGGGTCTTCCGCGCGGTGTGCACACCGGTGGGTCACTTCCTGCGCGACGCGGTCTGGGCTCCCGCCCGACGGGCGGCACTGGACACGGGCCGCGCGGTCCGTGGCGCGCTGTCCACGGCACGGGAGACGCTGCGCGCGGCGCGGCGGGACACGTGGCGTGCACTGGTGGGACCGCCGCAGGTCGGGGACGCGCGGAAAACGGAAGGGTCCGCTGCGCGTACCCTGGGTAGGACAACGACTGTCCCCAGCGCGGCGCCCGCGTCCGAGATCTCCCCGCAGCACGGCAGAACCGCCGAGCGGGGGTGAACCGGAACGGCACCCCGGGGCACCCTGTACTTCGTGGGCGGCACGCCACCGCGGCCGCCCCGCACCGAGGAGAAGAACCACTGGGCAAGCGACAGCCCGAAGGCCCGCCGCCCGCACCGGCGGTGCAGCGCATCCGACTGCGCTACACCAAGCGGGGCCGCCTCCGGTTCACCAGTCACAGAGACTTCCAGCGTGCCTTCGAGCGGGCGCTGCGCCGCTCCGAGGTGCCCATGGCCTACTCGGCCGGATTCACCCCGCACCCCAAGGTGTCGTACGCTAACGCCGCCCCCACGGGTACGGGCAGCGAGGCCGAGTTCCTGGAGATCGCCCTCACCGAGGCGCGGGATCCCGACACCCTCCGCAAGCTGCTCGACGCGTCGATGCCCGACGGGCTCGACGTGATCGACGCGGTGGAGGTCCGCACCTCCGGCCTGGCCGAACGGCTGACCGCCTCCGTATGGGAGATGCGGCTGGACGGGGTCGGCGTGGAGGACGCGAAGAAGGCCGTGGCCGCGTTCCTGGACGCCGGGACCGTCGAGGTCCAGCGCCGGGCCAAGAACGGCATGCGGAGCTTCGACGCCCGCGCCGCCGTCGCCGACCTGCAGGCTCTTGATCCACAGTCTGATAGGCCCGGGGACAGGCCCTGTGCGATACTGCGGCTGGTAGTGCGGCACGTGACACCTGCCGTGCGACCCGACGACGTCCTTTCAGGTCTCCGAGTTGTGGCCGACCTGACGCCGCCGGTCCCCGCAGCGGTGACCAGGCTGGCGCAGGGGCTCTTCGACGAGGAGTCCGGCACGGTGACCGACCCGCTCGCGCCCGACCGCGAGGCAGCCCCGGCCGTTTCCACGGCCGATCCGGCCGCCGCCGCGGCGGCGCCGGAAGGTGCAGGTTCCGCGTAAGGCGGTCGTCGTAGCGCAGCCCTCTGACTCGGGAGCCATCTGGGTCGGGCCGCGCACCGCCCCATAAGACTTTCGCCAGGCCGTGCGTAGCGCGTACGGAACCGGCGAGCCAGACATCAGTTCCCGTGCGGCGCCCGCGCCCCGGACGGCGGTACCGCGCACATCGCGCGAATCGCGTCGGACCGGAATCAGGTGTGGCGCCCGGGAACGCGACGGGAGAACCGCCCGCATGCACGAGCAGAACGAATCCGGCACGACCGGAAACAGCGAAGACAACACCCCCGGGGACAAGCTGCCGCCGCGCCGCAGGCGCCGTGCGGCTTCCCGCCCCGCCGGCCCGCCGTCGGGCGCGCCGGGTACGGCCCCCGCCGAGGAGGTCACGCCGGCAGCGGCCGCTCCCGAGGAGCCGGCGGAGACCGCCCCGCCGGTCCGCGCGCGTCGCCGTGCGGTCCGCAAGGCCACGGCTCCGGCCGGTGCGCCGCAGGCCGCCGAGGTCGTCGAGACCGTCGCCGAACCCGTCGTCGAGACCCCGGCCACCCCTGAGGCCGAGGAGCCGGCCGAGGCCGCCCCGCCGGTCCGCGCGCGTCGCCGTGCGGTCCGCAAGGCCACGGCTCCGGCCGGTGCGCCGCAGGCCGCCGAGACCGTCGCCGAACCCGTCGTGGAGACTCCGGCGGAGGAAGAGGCCGACGAGGCCCCCGTCGTCGAGGCCCCGCGTGGCCGGCGCCGCGCCACTCGCAAGGCGACCGCCCCGGCGGGCGCCCCGCAGCAGGCCGAGACAGTCCCACAGGACGAGCCCGCGCAGGCCGACGAGCCCGTCGCCGAAGCGGCCGTGACCGCGGAGCCCGCCGCCGCGCCGCGTGGCCGGACGCGGCGCCGCGCGTCGGCTCCGGCCGGTGCGCCGCAGACTGCCGAGGCCGGACAGGACGCCCGGACCTCCCAGGCGGAGGCGCCGGCCGAGCCCGTTGCCGCTCCGGCGGCCGAGTCCGCTCCGGCCGACGAGCCCACCGAGGCGCCGCGTGGCCGTCGCCGCGCTTCCCGTAAGGCGAGCGCCCCGGCCGGCTCCCCGCAGCCCGTCGAGGAGGTCGCCGAGGCGACCGCCGAGAACGCCGAGAGCCTTCCCGCCGCCGTGGCCGAGGAACTGGCCACCGAGACCGAGCAGGTCGAGGAGGCCGCGCCGCGAGGCCGTCAGCGCCGCCGCGCCACCGCCGCGGCCGGCCGCCCCGAGTTCACGGGCAAGGCCGAGGAGCCGGCCCGCAAGGGGCGTCGTGCGACGCGCCCCGCCGTGGCCGTGTTCCAGGCCCCCGTGTTCGCCGAGCCGATGTTCCAGACCCCCGAGACGGCGGCCGCCGCAGCGGCTGCCGCGGGTTCCGCACCGGCGTACGACGAGAGCGACGAGGCCGAGGAGCAGAAGTCCACGGAGCGCGCGCCCCGCACGGCGGAGCCGGTGAAGGCCGCTGAACCCGCGGAGTCGGCGGAGGCCGCACCGCAGGGCGGTTCGCGCCGTCGGCGCCGTCGCCGCGGCGAAGCCGTCGAGACCGAGCCTGCCGCGACCCCGGTCACGCTCCCCGCCGAGCAGGCGGCCCCGGCCGCAGCCCCCGTCGAGGACGAGAACGAGGCCGAGACGGACGCCGAGCACGAGGGCGACGAGTCGGACGAGTACGGGGACCGGCCCTCGCGCCGTCGCCGTCGCGGTGGCCGCCGCCGCCGTCGCGGTGAGGCCAGCGACTCGGACGACGTCGAGCAGGACGACGCCTCGGCGGACCACGCCGATGACGAGCAGGCGCAGGACGACGAGGACGACGACGATCACGAGTCCTCCTCCGGCTCCAGCAGCAGCCGTCGCCGTCGCCGTCGTCGCCGCCGCAGTGGGGACGCCTCCGGCGAGGACTCGGGCGGCGGTACGGACGACCCGGAGCGCACGGTCGTCAAGGTCCGCGAGCCGCGTGAACGGCGTGCCAGGGAAGCGGCCGAGCGCGAGCCCGGCACCGGCTTCGACGAGGTCCAGTCCATCAAGGGCTCGACCCGCATGGAGGCCAAGAAGCAGCGCCGCCGCGAGGGCCGTGAGCAGGGCCGTCGCCGCGTCCCGATCATCACCGAGGCCGAGTTCCTGGCGCGCCGCGAGGCCGTCGAGCGCGTGATGGTCGTCCGCCAGAGCGGCGAGCGCACCCAGATCGGCGTCCTCGAGGACAACGTGCTCGTCGAGCACTACGTCAACAAGGAGCAGGCCACCAGCTACGTCGGCAACGTCTACCTGGGCAAGGTGCAGAACGTCCTGCCCTCCATGGAGGCGGCCTTCGTCGACATCGGCAAGGGACGCAACGCCGTCCTGTACGCCGGCGAGGTCAACTTCGAGGCGCTCGGCATGGCGCACGGACCCCGCCGCATCGAGACCGCGCTGAAGTCCGGCCAGTCGGTCCTCGTCCAGGTGACGAAGGACCCGATCGGCCACAAGGGCGCCCGCCTGACCAGCCAGGTCTCGCTGCCCGGACGCTACCTGGTGTACGTGCCCGAGGGCTCGATGACCGGCATCAGCCGCAAGCTGCCCGACACCGAGCGCGCACGGCTTAAGACCATCCTGAAGAAGATCGTTCCCGAGGACGCGGGTGTCATCGTGCGCACCGCCGCCGAGGGCGCGAGCGAGGACGAGCTGCGCCGTGACGTCGAGCGGCTGCAGCAGCAGTGGGAAGAGATCCAGAAGAAGTCGAAGAACACCAGCAGCTCCAACGCGCCGACGCTGCTCTACGGCGAGCCGGACATGACGGTGCGGGTCGTCCGGGACATCTTCAACGAGGACTTCTCGAAGGTCATCGTCAGCGGTGACGACGCCTGGGAGACCATCTACGGCTATGTCTCTCACGTGGCACCGGACCTGACGGACCGTCTGTCGCGCTGGACCTCCGAGGTCGACGTCTTCGCGACGTACCGCATCGACGAGCAGCTGATGAAGGCGCTGGACCGCAAGGTCTACCTGCCGAGCGGCGGTTCGCTGGTGATCGACAAGACCGAGGCGATGGTCGTCGTCGACGTCAACACCGGCAAGTTCACCGGGCAGGGCGGGAACCTCGAGGAGACCGTCACCAAGAACAACCTGGAGGCGGCCGAGGAGATCGTGCGCCAGCTGCGGCTGCGCGACCTCGGAGGCATCGTCGTCGTCGACTTCATCGACATGGTGCTGGAGTCCAACCGGGACCTGGTGCTGCGGCGTCTGCTGGAGTGCCTGGGACGCGACCGTACGAAGCACCAGGTCGCCGAGGTCACCTCGCTGGGGCTGGTCCAGATGACGCGTAAGCGGGTCGGCCAGGGTTTGCTGGAGTCCTTCTCCGAGACCTGCGTCCACTGCAACGGGCGCGGTGTGATCGTCCACATGGAGCAGCCGGCGTCCGCAGGTGGAGGCGGTGGCGGCAAGCGGTCCAAGAAGCGCGGTCGCGGTGGCGCGGGACACGAGCACGACCATGACCAGGCCGACCACACGGGCGAAATCGAGACCGAGACCGAAGCCGAGGTGGCGGCCGAGGTCGCAGCCCCGGTGGCGCTGCCCGAGCCGGAGTTCGTCGCCGACGAGGAGCTGTACAGCAGCCCCGCCGAGGCCGAGGCGGCAGCGGGACGCGGTCGTGGCCGCCGGCGCGCGACCCGTAAGGCCACGGCTCCGGCCGGCGCTCCCGCCCCGGTGGCGGAGCCCACTCCGGCGCCGGTGGCCGAGGAGAAGCCGCAGGCGGAGCCCGCCGTCGAGGCCGAGACCCCGGCACCTGCGGCCCCCGAGACGGAGGCGGCCCCCCAGGCGGAGGCCGCACCTGTGGCCCGTACCCGTCGCAGGGCGACGCGCAAGGCGACCGCTCCCGCAGGCTCGCCGAAGCAGGCCGATGTGACCCCCCCGGTGCACCCGGCCGAGCCCGCGGCGGACCCCGTCGCGGTCGAGGACCCGGTCGTCAAGGCCCCGGCGCCCGCCCCATCGGACGAGGCGGCCGAAGCAGAGGCGCCGGCGCCGCGAGTGCGCCGCCGTGCGACCCGTAAGGCCACCGCTCCCGCCGGGTCACCGGCGGGCGCCGAAGAAGCCGCGGCCATCGTGGTCACCGGTGACGGCTCCGACACGCCCGAGGCCCCCGAGGCCGAGGTGTCGGAATCCGGTACTCCGGTCAAGAAGGCGGCTGCGCGCAAGACGGCCAAGAAGGTCACGGCGAAGAAGGCGGCCCCCAAGAAGGCCGCCGCCAAGACGGTCGCGAAGAAGACCACCGCGAAGAAGACGACGACGAAGAAGGCAGCGGTGAAGAAGACCGTCGCGGCCGAGCAGTCGTCGCCTTCGGTGACGGCTTCGGCTTCGCCCGCCGACTCCGGGCCGACCGCCGACTGAGTATTTCGTGATCGGCTGCACTGCCATTCGTGTCCCGCTCCCGAGCATTGGGGGCGGGACACGGGCTTTGTTTCAGAACTGATGCAGTAGCGGCTCAACGGGCCTGAAATCGCCTGAGAAATCCCTGATAATGTGACGGCGGTCGCTGCCTGTGAGGTTCCTGGATGGACGTCACGGTCGGTGACCGACCCGGTTCAGGACAGACCGGGCCCAGATTCCTCGGTGGGGCGTCGGCATTGTGCCGGTGGGGTTATGCGCGGCCTCGTAGGACGTCCCGCACCCCGGACCTCTGCCTGTGAAGAGCTCTTGCGGTGTTCAAGGAGGACGTCCATGACGAGCATCAACGAGCAGCCGATTCCTGCTGCCCGCCCGGTTATCGGTGAAGAAGAGATCGAGGCTGCGGTACGCGTGCTGCGCAGCGGTCGCGTGGTGCAGGGGCCGGAGGTCGCGGCGTTCGAGGAGGGGTTCTCGGAGCTGGTCGACGGCCGTCACTGCGTCGCCGTCAACTCCGGCACCTCGGCGCTGCACATGCTCCTTCTGGCCCTGGGCATCGGCCCGGGCGACGAGGTGATCGTCCCTTCGTTCTCCTTCGCGGCCTCCGCCAACGCCGTCCGGCTGGTCGGCGCCGACGTAGTGTTCGCCGACATCGAGCCCGGCAGCTACGGCCTGGACCCGGCTGCCGTCGAAGCGGCGATCACTCCGCGCACGGCCGCCATCATGCCGGTGCACCTCTACGGTCACCCGGCGGCCATGGACAAGCTCATGCCCATCGCGGCCAAGCACAAGCTCGCCGTCGTCGAAGACGCGTGCCAGGCGCACGCGGCCGCTCTGAACGGGACCCCGGTCGGCGCGTTCGGCGAAGGCGGAACGTTCAGCTTCTACCCGACCAAGAACATGCACGCCCTCGAGGGCGGCATGGTCACCACGGCCGACGCCGAGCTCGCCCGCACCCTGCGCCTTCTGCGCAACCAGGGCATGGAGCAGCGTTACGCCAACGAGATCGTCGGCGCGAACATGCGGATGACGGACGTCGCCGCCGCGGTCGGCCGCGTACAGCTCGCCAAGGTCGGCGGCTGGACCGAGCAGCGCCGCGCCAACGCCGCGTACCTCGACGCGCACATCAGCGCCCCGAACGTGACGACGCCGCCGGTCGCCGACGGCGCCCGCCACGTCTACCACCAGTACACGATCCGGGTTCAGGGCGACCGCGAGTCCGCGATGGCCAAACTCACCGAGGCGGGCATCGGCAACGCCGTCTACTACCCGACCCCGATCCACCGGCTCAAGCCGTACTGGGAGCCGGACCAGAAGGCCGGCCGGAACTGGGACCTCCCGGAGACCGAGCGGGCCGCCGCCGAGGTCGTGTCGCTCCCCGTGCACCCGTCGCTCGGCGAGGGTGACCTGGAGCGGATCGCCAACGCCGTGAACGCACTGGGGGAGAGCCTGTGAGCGCCGCAGTCCTGAAGGCCGGTCTCGTCGGGCTCGGCTCCATGGGGCGTCACCACGCCCGTGTGCTCGCCGGGCTCGAAGGCGTGGACCTGGTCGGCGTCGTCGACCCGATGGGCGACAAGAACGGCTGGGCGCAGGGCGCCCCCGTGCTGTCGACCGTCGAGGAGCTCATCGCCCTCGGCATCGACTACGCGGTCGTGGCCTGCCCCACCGCGCTGCACGAGTCGGTCGGCCTGCAGCTGGCGGAGGCCGGCGTGTGCGCGCTGATCGAGAAGCCGCTCGCCGACACCATCGAGGGCGCCCGCCGCCTCGTCGAGGCCTTCGAGTCGCGCGGCCTGGTCGCCGGCGTCGGCCACATCGAGCGCTGCAACCCGGCCCTGCGTTCCCTGCGCAGCCGCCTGGAGGCAGGTGAGCTGGGCGACGTGTTCCAGGTCGTCACCCGCCGCCAGGGCCCCTTCCCGCACCGCATCGCGGACGTCGGCGTCGTCAAGGACCTCGCCACCCACGACATCGACCTCACGGGCTGGGTGACCGGCCAGACGTACACCTCGATCGCGGCCCACACCGTCTCGAAGTCCGGCCGCCCGCACGAGGACATGGTCTCCGCGGTGGGCCAGCTCTCCGACGGCACCATGGTCAACCACCTGGTCAACTGGCTGAGCCCGCTCAAGGAGCGCTTCACCTCGGTCACGGGCGAGCGCGGCTGCTACATCGCCGACACGCTCACCGCCGACCTCACGTTCCACTCGAACGCAGCGGTGACCACCGAGTGGGAGGCGCTGCGCGCGTTCCGCGGGGTGTCCGAGGGCGACATGATCCGCTACGCGATCCCGAAGCGGGAGCCGCTGCTCGTCGAGCACGAGCTCTTCAGGGACGCCGTGCTGGGCCAGTCGGCCGACATCTGCACGCTGCGGCAGGGGTTGCGTACGGTCGAGGTGGCGGCAGCCGTTCTGGAATCGGCATCGACCGGGCGTTCCGTGCGCCTGGATGACAGAGAGACGTTGCCCGAGGTCGTGGCGAATTGACCGAACCCGATGTCACCGTCGTCGTAGCCGTTTTCAATACGATGCCGTACCTCACCGAGTGCCTCAACTCGCTCGTGGGGCAGAGCATCGGCACGGACCGGCTCGAAGTCATCGCCGTGGACGACGGATCGACCGATGAGAGCGGCAAGGAACTCGACCGCTTCGCCGCGAAGTATCCGGACACCGTCAGGGTGATCCACCAGGAGAACTCGGGCGGTCCGGCGGCGCCGAGCAACCGTGCGCTGGACCTGGCGACCGGCCGTTACGTGTACTTCATCGGCTCCGATGACTACCTCGGCCCAGAGGCACTGGAACGCATGGTGGCGTGCGCGGACGAGCACGGTTCCGACGTGGTCGTGGGCAAGATGGTGGGGACGAACGGCCGTTACGTCCACCAGAAGCTCTACGCCGCGACAGCCCCGGACATCAGCCTGTACGACTCGGCCCTGCCCTACACGCTGGCGAACACCAAGTTGTTCCGCCGTGAACTGGTGGAGGAGCACCACCTCCGCTTCCCGGAGGACCTTCCGGTCGGAAGCGACCAGCCGTTCACGATCGAGGCGTGCGTCCGGGCCCGGAAGATTTCCGTCCTCGCCGATTACACGTACTACTACGCGGTGAAGCGGGGGGACGCCAGTAACATCACCTACAGGGCCGATCACCTGGCGCGGCTCCGCTGCACCGAGAAGATCATGAAGCACACGGCCGGCCTGATCGCTCCGGGGCCGGACCGCGACGCAGTGTTCAAGCGTCATTTCGAGTGGGAGCTCTCCAAGCTTCTGCTGGCGGACTTCCTCACGCTCGATCCCGCAACCCAACGCCAGGTGTGCGAGGGCATCGGCGCGCTCTTGGACGAGTACTTCACGGACGGTCTGCGCGACGGAACGGGTGTCACCCGGCGGGTCCGCTTCGGTCTCGCCCAGCGCGGCGCCGTCGACGAACTCTGCCGCGCGCTCAGGGACGAAGCCGAGCACGGCGCTCCACCCTTCCTGCTGGAGGACGGCCGGGCCTTCGCGGCCTACCCGGGCTTCCGGGACTCTGCGGTCGGGCTGCCCGACCGTTTCTACGAGGTGCTGGACGAGGGAGTGGCGGGCCGGCTCGCGAAGCACACGGAGCTGGAGTCGGTCGAGTGGGAGCAGGGGGGCGCACAGCTGTCGCTCGTGCTGTCGGTGCGGCTCGGTATCGTGGGGGACACGTCTGCCGCGACGGTCGCCCTGGCGAAGGGCGCGATGCCGAAGGGCGCGGACAAGCCCGGGGCCCGTCGGCTTTCCGCCGAAGCGCGACGAACGCGATCCGTCGGTGAGTTCGGCAGAGAGCTCGTGCAGGACGGTACGAGGACACGGCTCACCGCTCGCATCCCGATCGAGCAGGTCAACGCCAAGCGCGGGGTCCGCGTCTATGCCGAACTGGCGGGCTCGACCTATGAGATCCCCGTGAAGTCCGGCGGGCTGCCGATGCCCCTGGCGCGTCGATGGGGGCGGGGCGTCCCGTACCGCGTGGCGGCCAACGTGAATCCCAAGGGGCGCGTCGTCATCACGACGGCTCCTCTGTGGGAGACCAAGTCCGGTGTATTCAGGCGCCTGCGCCGCAAGCTGTCCAGGCTGAAGAGGAAAGTAAACCGATGAACATCTGTGTAGTCGCGCTCGGCAAGATCGGCCTTCCGCTCGCCGTGCAGTTCGCAGCCAAGGGCCACAAGGTCATCGGCGCGGACGTCAACGAGAAGGTCGTCGAGCTGGTCAACGCTGCCACCGAGCCGTTCCCCGGCGAGTACGACCTGGACGTCAAGCTCAAGGAGACCGTGGGCGCCGGCCTGCTCTCCGCGACGACGGACACCACGGCTGCGGTCGCCGCGTCCGACGCCGTCGTGGTCGTCGTCCCGCTGTTTGTGGACGCCGAGGGCACCCCGGACTTCGGGTGGATGGATTCGGCGACGAAGGCCATCGCCGCGGGTCTGAAGCCCGGCACCCTCGTCAGCTACGAGACCACGCTGCCGGTCGGCACCACGCGTACCCGCTGGGCGCCGATGCTCGCGGAGGGTTCGGGGCTCACCCCGGGGCGCGACTTCCACCTGGTCTTCTCGCCTGAGCGGGTGCTGACCGGCCGCGTCTTTGCCGACCTGCGCCGCTACCCCAAGCTCGTCGGCGGTATCGACGAGGCGTCCGCGCAGCGGGGCGTGGAGTTCTACGAGGCCGTGCTTGACTTCGACGACCGCGAGGACCTGCCGCGGCCGAACGGTGTCTGGGACCTGGGCACGGCGGAGGCCTCCGAGCTCGCCAAGCTCGCCGAGACCACCTACCGCGACGTCAACATCGGTCTGGCCAACCAGTTCGCCCGGTTCGCCGACAAGAACGACATCGACGTCAAGAAGGTCATCGAGGCCTGCAACAGCCAGCCGTACAGCCACATCCACCAGCCGGGTATCGCCGTCGGCGGTCACTGCATCCCGATCTACCCGCGGATGTACCTGTGGAACGACCCGGAGGCGACGGTCGTGCGCTCGGCCCGTGAGGCCAACGCCGCGATGCCCGAGTACTCCGTCGACCTGCTGGCCGCCGCCTACGGCGACCTGGACGGCGTCGGGGTCCTCGTGCTGGGCGCCGCCTACCGTGGTGGCGTGAAGGAGACCGCCTTCTCCGGCGTCTTCGGAGTCGTTGAGGCCCTCAAGGCGCGCGGCGCGGTGCCGTTCGTCTCGGACCCCATGTACACCGCCGACGAACTGACCGCGCACGGCCTCGTGCCGCACGAGGGCCAGGCCGTCACCGCCGCGATCCTGCAGGCGGACCACGCCGAATACCGCGAACTGGCCGCCTCCGACCTGCCGGACGTCCGTGTCCTGGTCGACGGGCGCCGCACGACGGACCCGGCCAACTGGGCCGGCGTACGCCGCGTCGTCATCGGCGGCTGAAATGCAGAACAGCAGAGGAACCAAAGACATGTCAGGAAGTCGCCCCGGACGAGTTGTGATGCTCGTCGACAACACCATCGACGGTGACTCACGGGTTCAGAAGAGTGCACGGGCCATGGCGGACGCGGGCTGGGAGGTGCACCTCATCGGGCGTGCCCCCGCATCGGGTCCCGACATGTACCCGATCGGTGAGGCCCAGATCCACCGGCTGTCTCTGAAGCGTCTCCCTCCCCGCCCCACCCTCCGCAGGCGGGTGTCCAAACTCCGTTACCCCTTGTCCTACAAGAACCAGGACCAGGCGCTGCTCATGTCCCGGAGCATCAAGGTCGACTGGGCCGAGCTCGAGATGAGCACCGCGGGTGACGGGGCGCGCACCGGTATCGCCCGGCGCCCGCGAACCGCCCAGCTGCCGTTGGTCGCGCAGCGCACCGCGGGAAGGCTGCGGCGCGGCACGATCAAGGCCCGGGTTCAGCAGACGAAGCACCGCACTGCGAACTGGGGTGACAAGGACGGCGCCTGGGAAGAGGTGGAGCGACGTTTCTGGAGCACCACGATGGGGGACCGCGCCTGGCGGCGTCTGGACCCCCTGCCGCTCCGTTACGAGCTCAGCTACCGGGACAAGATCGAGGAGCTGCAGCCGGACCTGATCCACGCGCACGACTTCCGCATGATCGGCGTCGCGGCCCGGGCCGCGGTGCGGGCACGCAGGGCGGGACGCAACGTGCGGGTCATCTACGACGCGCACGAGTTCGTGCCCGGTCTCGCGCAGGCCAACCGCTCGAAGAAGTGGCTGGCCTCGCAGGTCGCCTACGAGCGTGAGCACATCGGCTACGTCGACGCGATCGTGACCGTGTCTCCCGCGCTCGCCGAGATGCTGGAGACCGCGCACGGCCTGTCGGAGCGCCCGATCGTCACGCTCAACGCTCCGCCCAAGCTCGTACCCGGCGCGGACGACGGGACTGGCTGGACCACGCCCGAAGGGGCGAAGGACGTCCGCCAGGCCTGCGGGCTGGGGCCGGACACCCCGCTCTCGGTGTACTGCGGCGGAGCCGCGCCGCAGCGCTGCCTGCACACGATCGTGGAGTCGCTGCAGTACTCCCCGGGGGTCCACGCGGCCTTCATGATCAACAACCTCGACGGCGACTATGTGAACTCCTTGCGGGCTCTCGCCGCCGACCTGGGCGTGTCCGACCGGATCCACCTGATGCCGTACGTTCCGTACGACGTCCTGGTGAGCTTCCTGTCCACCGCGGACGTGGGCATCCACCCGCTGCGCAAGGGTCCCGTCAACCACGAGGTCGCGCTGAGCACGAAGTTCTTCGAGTTCATGCAGGCTCGGCTGCCGGTGGTCGTCAGCGATGTCAAGGCCATGTCGGACGAGGTCACCCGCGTCGGCAACGGCGAGATCTTCCGTTCCGAGGACGCCAAGGACCTGGCCAGGGCCGTAGGGATGGTCCTCAACGACCGGGCCCGCTACACGAAGCCGTACGACCGCAGCGGCATGCTTGACGAGTGGAGCTGGGAAGCCCAGGCGGAGAAGTACGTTCTCCTCTACGAGCGACTGCTGAAGGACCTCGCCTGACCGCGCCGCCGGTCCGGACGATACGTTCTGCCCGGCGGCCTGCCTGACCCCGTACGACTTGATACCGCGACGCCGAAGGGCTCACCCGCGCGAGGCGGGTGAGCCCTTCGTGCTTCTGCGGAGCGGGATCAGCCCTTGGGAAGGGCCTGCTCCATCAGTTTGACCACACGCTGCGCGGCGGTACCGTCGCCGTACGGAGCGCCGTGCGGAGCCTCCGGTGCGCGGCGGGTCGCCAGCGCGGCCCACTCGGCGGGAGCCATGTCCTGCGGGTTGGGCACCAGGTGGTTCCACCCGTCTTCCAGGGTCTCCACCCACTCTGTCTCCGGACGGATAGTGGTGCAGACACGGTCCAGGAGGAACGCCTCCTTCTGGAGGCCGCCCGAGTCGGTCACCACGCCGGAGGAGGCCAGCACCGCGGCGACCAGCCCCGCGTACGGAAGAGGGCGCCCCACGTGGACCGAGCCCTGGGCCAGGTCGATGCCGTGCTGCTCCGCGCGCGCCGTCAGACGCGGGTGCGCGAGCAGGGCCACCGGCAGCGGCAGCCCGGCCAGCGCCTCCACGATGGCGGCCAGCCGGGCCGGATCGTCGGTGTTGTCCGGACGGTGCAGGGTGGCCAGCAGGAACGGCTGTGCGGGGTCGATGCCCTCGGGCAGCGCCGGGGCGGGGTGCTCGCCCGCCAGCACCGAGTCCCGGATGCGCAGGCAGATGTCGACCATCACGTCGCCGGCCAGCTCGGCGCGCTCCGCCAAACCCTCGTCGGCCAGATGACGCATGGCCTCCTCGGTGGGAGCCAGTAGGAGATCCGCACAGTGGTCGGTGAGCACACGGTTGTGCTCCTCGGGCATCCGGCGGTTGAACGACCGGAGCCCCGCCTCCAGGTGGGCGACGGGCAGATGCTGCTTGACCGCCGAGAGCGCCCCCGCGATCGTCGAGTTCGTGTCGCCGTACACCAGGACCCAGTCGGGCTGCTCGGCGTCGAGCACCGGGTCGAGGGCGGAGAGCACGGACCCGGTCTGCACGCCGTGGCTGCCGGAACCGACACCCAGGTGCACATCCGGGTCGGGGATGCCCAGTCCGGAGAAGAAGACGTCCGAAAGGTCCGCGTCGTAGTGCTGCCCTGTGTGGACGATGACGTGCTGGTGGTCGGTCTGGGCGAACGCTGCTGCCACAGGCGCCAGCTTTACCAGCTGCGGACGGGCACCGACGATGCTGATGACTTTCATTGAATACTCTTCTTCTCAGTCATGGGTCTTGGCGGGCTCGGGTCCGGATGTCCTGCTGCGTCCGTCCTCGGCCTGCGGGACGCGGGCGGACGGTTGGCGCCGCCCGGGCCGTTGCGCCGAAGCAGACGTTCGAGCGGATGTTCCACGCCATGGTAGGCAATGGCGGCGACCGTAAGGCTCACCGCCAGGACGGTCAGCCAGAGCGCCGCGGTCTCGCCCCATGTGTCGGGTCTGCCGACTCCTCCCACCGCCGCCCTGATCACGATCTCGTGGAAGAGGTACCAGGCGAAGGACCAGTGTCCGAGCCGGACCATCCAGGGACCGGCGAGGCAGGTCCGCCGTCCGTCCAGGTCAGCTGTGGCCGCGGCTGCCACCAGCAGGGCGAAGAGGGGCGCCGACAGCATCTGGGAGGCGCTGTACGGGCTGTACCAGAGGGTGTCGGGTACGGCCCGGGACCACGGCACGAGCGCCACGTGCCACGCCACGACCAGGGCGACGGCAGCGCCGAGGCCGACCGGTGGACGCCACCCGCGCTTCACGGCGAGACCGGCAGTCACACCGAGGACGAACTGCAGGGTGCGGGTGGGCGGGAAGTAGTCCAGGGCCCAGAGGCGGATCGCCGGCTCGGCGATCATGGCCCCGGCCAGCCAGGCGGCCACGCAGGCGACGGAGAGGACCACGGCACTGTTCCGCCGGCCTCGTGCCGTTCGCATGAAGGGCAGTACCAGCAGGACGGGGAAGAGCAGATAGAACCAGGCCTCGTCACTGAGTGACCAAGCGGCGGGGTTGCCACCGACGAGGTACTCCCGCCCGGGCATCCAGGAGTTGACGAGCCCCAGGGTGGCGGCGACGCCCCTGAGCGAGATGTCCGTCCCCAGCACGTGCCACACCAGGACGGAGACCGCGGTCGAGACGGCCAGCAGAGGCCAGATCCTGGCGAACCGCCGCCAGAGGAAGACCACTGCGGGAACGGTCTTGCCGTCGTACGTCCAGGCCAGGACGAAGCCCGACAGTACGAAGAAGAAGGTGACCCCGCTGCGGCCGTACCAGGTGACGTCACTGATCCAGGGGAGCGTCCCGGTCTGGCGGGACAGGTGGTAGAGGACGACGGCCAGGGCGGCCCAGAAACGCAGCCCGGTGAGTGAGGCCAGCCGGTCGCGCGTGCCGACGCTCGGTACTCGTTCCGCCGGCACCGGGGTCACCACTTTCTTCGGCCGGGCAGGGAGGGCGCCGGCAGTGAATTCCGCGACAGCGCAGGTACGTCCGGTCCGCGGTAACGGCGTGCCACCGAATCAGACCGCCCGCTCTGCGAGAACACCGTCGTGCTCCTCGTGCAGCGCGCCCGTCTGCGGGCACTCCCAGACACCCGGCTCGTCGGTCCGCTCGACGAGCTTGACGCCGCTGCGGCCCACCCAGCCGACCCTGCGGGCAGGCACGCCCACGACCAGGCCGAAGTCCGGGACGTCCTTGGTCACCACCGCGCCGGCCGCGACCATGGCCCAGCGGCCGATCCGTACGGGGGCGACACACACCGAGCGCGCGCCGAGCGAGGCGCCCTCGGCGACCTTCACGCCCACGGCCTCCCAGTCGCCGCCGCGCTTCTGCTTGCCCTCGGGGTCGACGGAGCGCGGGTTGTGGTCGTTGGTGAGGACCACGGCGGGACCCACGAAGACGCCGTCGCCCAGCTCGGCCGGTTCGTACACCAGGGCGTAGTTCTGCAGCTTGACGTTGTTACCGATCTGCACGCCGGTGCCGACGTACGCACCGCGGCCGATCACGCAGCCCTCGCCGAGCTTGGCGCCCTCGCGGACCTGGGCGAGCTCCCACACGCTGCTGCCGTCCCCGATCTCGGCGGTCTCGTCGACCTGGGCGCTGGGCTGGACCCTGTAGTTCACGTGCTGTGCCTTCCTGGCGGGCGGACTTGCCAGGAGAGCATACGAGTTCGACGGCCCGGCTGCCGTGTGCGGGCAGGGACGAAGGAGCGGCTACGCAGGGGGTCCGGCCGCCCAGCTCCGTTCAACCGGGGGGCGAGGGTCCCTCCCGTTCGCACAGGACCCGGTTTGACCCCCCGGACCCCGCCGCGTAGCCTTGACCCTCGGCGTCGTTCTGTGCGCCTACCCCCTGAGCACATCCCTCCCGGTGATCCGTCCCCGGGGGAGGCCGCTCATCCTTCCGGACTGTCGTGGGCCCCGGCCCATGCGGGCGGCTGGCATCAGGGGATCCGTCCCGAGTGAGAGAGAGATCCGCGTGTACGCCATCGTGCGCAGCGGTGGTCGCCAGCACAAGGTTGCTGTCGGCGACATCGTTGAGGTTGACAAGATTCCCACCGCCAAGGTTGGCGACACGGTCGAGCTCTCGACCCTGCTCGTTGTCGACGGCGACGCCGTGACCAGCGACCCCTGGGTGCTGGACGGCATCAAGGTCCAGGCCGAGATCGTGGACCACCACAAGGGCGCGAAGATCGACATCCTTCGCTACAAGAACAAGACGGGTTACCGCCGTCGCCAGGGCCACCGCCAGCAGTACACGGCGATCAAGGTCACCGGTATCCCCGCGGCTGCGAAGTAAGGGACTGAGGAGACATGGCACATAAGAAGGGCGCATCCTCCACTCGGAACGGGCGCGATTCCAATGCTCAGCGGCTCGGCGTGAAGCGCTTCGGCGGTCAGGCCGTCAACGCCGGTGAGATCCTGGTCCGCCAGCGCGGTACCCACTTCCACCCGGGCACGGGCGTCGGCCGTGGCGGCGACGACACGCTGTTCGCGCTGACCGCCGGTGCGGTGGAGTTCGGTACGCACCGTGGCCGCAAGGTCGTGAACATCGTTCCCGTCGCTGCCTGAGTCAGGCGACGACCGAACGACACAGCACCTTCCGAGGGCGGATCTCAGCTTTCCCGGTAGACGGGGAAGCGGGTCCGCCCTCGGCGCGTTACGTCAAGAGACATTCCCGTATTTTTCCGCAGTACCAGGAGGCACCCACCCATGACCACCTTCGTGGACCGCGTCGAGCTGCATGCCGCCGCGGGTAACGGAGGCCACGGCGTGGCCTCCGTACACCGTGAGAAGTTCAAGCCGCTCGGAGGCCCCGACGGGGGCAACGGCGGGCGCGGCGGCGATGTGATCCTCGTCGTCGAGCAGGCCGTGACCACGCTGCTGGACTACCACCACCACCCTCACCGCAAGGCCACGAACGGCCAGCCCGGCGCCGGTGACAACCGCTCCGGCAAGGACGGCCAGGACCTCGTGCTGCCCGTCCCGGACGGCACCGTCGTCCTCGACAAGGCCGGCAACGTCCTCGCGGACCTCGTCGGGCAGGGGACGACCTTCGTGGCGTGCCAGGGCGGCCGCGGCGGCCTCGGCAACGCGGCGCTGGCCTCGGCCCGCCGCAAGGCGCCCGGCTTCGCGCTGCTCGGCGAGCCGGGGGAGAGCCGGGACATTGTCCTGGAGCTCAAGACCGTCGCCGACGTCGCGCTCGTCGGTTATCCGAGCGCCGGGAAGTCCTCGCTGATCTCGGTGCTCTCCGCGGCCAAGCCGAAGATCGCGGACTACCCGTTCACGACGCTCGTCCCCAACCTCGGCGTCGTCACCGCGGGCTCGACCGTCTACACCATCGCCGACGTCCCGGGGCTCATCCCGGGCGCCAGCCAGGGCAAGGGCCTCGGCCTGGAGTTCCTGCGGCACGTCGAGCGCTGCTCCGTCCTCGTGCACGTCCTGGACACCGCCACGCTGGAATCGGACCGTGACCCCGTCTCCGACCTCGACATGATCGAGGAGGAGCTCCGGCTGTACGGCGGCCTGGAGAACCGGCCGCGCATCGTCGCCCTCAACAAGGTCGACATCCCGGACGGCCAGGACCTCGCCGACATGATCCGCCCGGACCTGGAGGCCCGCGGATACCGCGTCTTCGAGGTCTCGGCCATCGCCCACAAGGGCCTCAACGACCTCAGTTACGCCCTTGCCGGGATCATCGCAGATGCGCGTGCCAGCAAGCCCAAGGAGGAGTCGACCCGGGTCGTCATCCGCCCCAAGGCTGTCGACGACGCCGGCTTCACGGTCACCCTGGACGAGGACGGCATCTACCGCGTGCGCGGCGAGAAGCCCGAGCGCTGGATCCGTCAGACCGACTTCAACAACGACGAGGCCGTCGGCTACCTCGCCGACCGGCTCAACCGTCTCGGTGTCGAGGACGCACTCCGCAAGGCGGGTGCCCAGGCCGGCGACGGCGTTGCCATCGGTGCCGAGGAGAACTCGGTCGTCTTCGACTGGGAGCCGACCATGGCCGCCGGCGCCGAGATGCTCGGCCGTCGGGGCGAGGACCACCGCCTGGAAGCTCCGCGCCCCGCCGCCCAGCGCCGCCGTGAGCGCGAGTCGGACCGGGACGACGCTCAGCGCGAGTACGACCAGTTCGACCCCTTCTAGTGCCCCTCCCGGCAAGCTTTGCCCCGTCGCGCCGCCCAGCACGCACGCTCGCTGCGTTGGCCAAAAGCCCTGGTAGCTCCGCTACAAGGACTTCCGGCCGCCTTGCGATCGCACGCACCGGACGACGCTCCTACCGGGCAAACATTGCCGGTCGCGGCACTAGACAGTGTTCCGGCCGCTCCCGCAGCTCGCGGGAGCGGCCGCTTTCACAGAGAAATGCCAGGTAGCGGGCGGTACGGGGACCGACGATGTGCGGATTGCGTAACACGTCTGTGGAGTCCGTCACTCGGGGTGCGGGCCCGGGAGGGGCCAATCGCCCTGGCCAGGCGGTGAACTGCGGGTTTCCCAGGGGCGAGCAGCCGTAAACGTCCGTCTTGCGAGACGGTCACGGAGAGTGCGACCATCACACTGTCCCCCGCGTCGTCGCAAGGTAGGTCGTCTGTGTCTTCTGTGCCGCATGAAGCCAAGCCCCGGACCACAGCTGTCGTGCTGGCCGGCGGGACCGGTCAGCGCGTGGGACTGGCGATCCCCAAGCAGCTGCTGAAGATCGCCGGTAAGGCAGTCATCGAGCACACGCTCAGCATCTTCGAGAACGCCGAGGACATCGACGATGTCATCGTGCTGATGGCGCCGGGCTTCGTGCCGGAGGTCGAGAAGATCGTCGCGAAGGCCGGCCTGACCAAGGTCAGCAAGATCATCGAGGGTGGCAGCACCCGGAACGAGACCACCGAGCGCGCCATCAAGGCCCTCGGTGAAGGGCTCGCGGAGGGCGAGGACCGCAACGTCCTCTTCCACGACGCGGTCCGTCCGCTGCTGTCGCAGCGCGTCATCAAGGACTGTGTCCAGGCCCTCGGCCGCTACCAGGCCGTCGATGTCGCCATTCCGTCCGCGGACACGATCATCGTCACCCGCACCCACGGCGAGGACGGCGAGTTCATCACCGAGGTCCCGGACCGTTCCCGGCTGCGCCGCGGTCAGACCCCGCAGGCGTTCAAGCTGTCCACGATCCGCAAGGCGTACGACGTCGCGGCCGGCGACCCGAACTTCCAGGCCACAGACGACTGTTCGGTTGTCCTGCGCTACCTCCCCGACGTGCCGATCTACGTCGTCGCGGGCGACGAGTACAACATGAAGGTGACGCAGCCGGTCGACGTCTTCATCACCGACAAGCTGTTCCAGCTCGCCTCCACCGCTGCCCCCCGCCAGGCCGACGAGGCCGCGTACCGTGAGCTGCTCTCGGGCAAGACCCTGGTCGTCTTCGGTGGTTCGTACGGCATCGGCGCCGACATCGGCAGGCTGGCCGAGCAGTACGGTGCCAAGGTGTACGCGCTGGGCCGCTCCACCACCGGCACGCACGTGGAGAACCCGGAACACATCGACGACGCGCTGTCCAAGGCCTACGCGGAGACCGGCCGCATCGACTACGTCATCAACACCGCGGGCGTCCTGCGCATCGGCAAGCTGGCCGAGACGGACAACACGACGATCCAGGAAGCACTGAACGTCAATTACCTGGCCCCCGTGCAGATCGCGCGCGCGTCGTACAAGTACCTGGCGGAGACCAAGGGCCAGCTGTTGCTCTACACCTCCAGCAGCTACACCCGGGGCCGCGCCGAGTACAGCCTCTACTCCTCCACCAAGGCCGCGATGGTGAACCTCACGCAGGCACTCGCCGACGAGTGGGCCGGCGACGGCGTCAGGGTGAACTGTGTGAACCCGGAGCGCACCGCGACCCCCATGCGCACCAAGGCGTTCGGCCAGGAGCCGGAGGGCTCGCTGCTCTCCTCCGAGGCCGTGGCGCGCACGTCGCTCGACGTGCTTCTGTCCGCGATGACGGGCCACGTCATCGACGTACGGCAGCAGGACCCGACGGCTGACGTTTCCGAGGCGTCGGGGTTCGAGCAGGCGCTGGCCTCGGTTCTGGACCGTCAGGAAGATGTGTAATAATTCTTGACAAATGGACTTTTACGGGCCTCTGTACACGCCGAACGGCGTGTACAGAGGCCCGACTGCGTGAAGCCGCACCTTCACAATTCCCTCTATACGTGAAACAACCGGCACCCCCTGGAGCAGGTTCTTCGTGATTTCGACAGCCATTCGCCTGGCCCGTGTGGGCAGCCGGTCAGAACTGGCGGCGGCAATACTGATGACGCTGGGTTATCCCTGCGTCATGATCGCCGCGCTTCTCCCCGATATCTGGTTCTTCGCGGCGGCCACGGCGGTCACGTACCTCGCTGACTGGTTCCTCCACCAGCGCGGCAGCTATCTCGTCAACCGGCTCAGCAAGGTGCGGGCGGGGCTGCCCATCCGCTTCCTCCTCCGCCAGCTGATGATCCTCCTCCTGCTGGCCCGGCTGGACCTCGCCGAGGAACCGCTCTACTACGCGGCGGTCGCCTGCTTCCTGGTCTTCTACGGACTGCAGGCCCCGCACGGCGCGTTGACGGCACTCATCCGGCTGCGCCGCAGCCTGCCGATCGTCACCCGCAACGTCGACCTGCACGCCGTCCGCATCCCCGACGCTCCGCCGCGCGCCCTGCTGCACCGCTCCAGCGAGAAGATGCTGCACCTCGACCTCCCCGCGGTGGTCGGTGTCCTGATCGCGGCCGGCACGGGCGAGGACGTCGTCGGATATGTCGGTGCCGGTGTCACGCTGCTGCTCGCAGGCCTCTACACCCTCCTGCTCGTCCCCTATCTGAGGAAGAAGCGGCTGGTCCCCTCCGCCCCCGCGGTGATGAAGGCCCTCGACACCTGGCTGGGCGAGTACCAGCCGACGGTCGTGCTCTACTTCTCCGGTTCCGTCGAGTCCGCCTACCAGGGCAACATGTGGCTCGACACCATGGCCGCCGTCGAGGGGCGTCCGCTGATCGTCATGCGCGAGCGCAACCTCGTCGCGCAGCTCGCGGAGACGTCCGTACCCGTCGTGTGCGTACCGGGCGGCACCCACCTGATGAACCTGGACCTCTCCACGGTCCGGGTGTGCCTGTACCCGGCCAACGTCGGCAAGAACATCCACATGCTGCGCGTCCCGACCATGAAGCACGTCTTCATCGGCCACGGCGACAGCGACAAGCTGGCCAGCGTCAACCCGTACTCCAAGGTGTACGACGAGGTGTGGACGGCCGGCCGCGCGGGCCGCGACCGCTACGCCCTGGCCGACGTCGGTGTCCGCGACGAGGACATCGTCGAGGTCGGACGCCCCCAGCTCGCGCCCATCGAGAGTTGGACCGGCACCACGAAGAACCCCATCCCGACGGTGCTGTACGCCCCCACCTGGGAGGGCTGGGACGACAACCCCGGCAACACCTCGCTGCTGCTGGCCGGTGAGAACATCGTCCGTAGGCTGCTGAAGGCCGACAGCCCCGTCCGCGTCGTCTACAAGCCCCACCCCTTCACGGGCATCCGCAGCGCCAAGGCCAAGGCCGTGAACGCCCGGATCAAGGCGCTGATCAGCAAGGCCGCGCAGGAGCGCGCCGCCGACCCGCGCTGGGCGAAGGAGGCATCGGCCGCCGCTGCCGGGCAGCTCGCCGCCAAGGCGGAGCTTGCACGTATCGACGCCAGGCTGGCAGAGCTGGCGATGCCCGGCCGTGCCGGGGGCGACGAGTCGGAGGAGTCGCGGGTCTCGCTCGCCGACCCGGCCCGCCAGGCCGAGCTCGCCACCTTGCGGGCCGAGTGGAACGACGCCTACTGGCGCTCCTTCGGCTGGTGGGAGCATAAAACCGTGGCGGGCGCGCAGCCCAAGCTTTACGACTGCTTCAACCGGTCCGACGCCATGGTCTCGGACATCTCCAGCGTGGTCTCCGACTTCATCGCGAGCGGCAAGCCGTACGCGGTCACGGACTCGGCGAAGCTCGGAGTGGAGGAGTTCAAGCGCCAGAACACCGCCGTACGCGCCGCCGTCATCCTCTCCAACGGCGCGCAGGAGATCGACGAGCTGCTGGGCGCCGTCGCCGACCCGGCGGCCGACGTGCTGGCCGAGGCCCGTCATGAGCTGAAGAGCTACCTGCTGGGGCCGGACGAGCCGACCTCGATGGAGCAGTTCAATGCCGCTGTGCACGCACTCGCGGCAAAGGCCGAGGCTCGCAACGCGGGTGTCGCGCAGCGAATGGGCGAGCAGCAGGCCGCGCCTCTGCCGGACCCCGAGGCGCAGTCCAGCGGCGTCGGTGACGGGGCGGCGGAGATCGTCGCCCAGGCCGAGGCGGCCGTCGACCCCGATGTAGCGGCCGGCCAGGAGGCCGACGCGGAAATAGGTGCGGGGCCGTCGGCGGTCCACTGACCACTGGCCACAGGGTCATGCCCCGCGGTGAAGGGTGGCAGCCGGGTGTGATCCGATTGCCATCCAGTCGTTCGAAGAACCTCCGGTTGCCGACACAACCTCCACGACGGCCCGTCCGTCTCCTCCTCGGGGAGGGGAACGTACGGGCCGTTCTGCGTGTCCGTGCATGGAACGAGTCGTATATTGGCGTTCTATCATTTCTTCTGACAAGTGCCGATCTGTACGAATCGGAGAGAGATGACCAGCAGCGCACCAGGTGGCGACGCGCCGGATGTCACCGTCATCATCGGCGCCTACGAGGCGATGCCGTATCTGGTCCGCTGCCTCGAGTCCGTCGAGGCCCAGACCCTTCCGGCCGGGCGCATCGAGATCGTCGCCGTCGACGACGGGTCCACGGACGGCACGGGGGAGTACCTGGAGGAGTTCGCCGCCCGTACCGCGATCGACATGCGTGTCATCCGCCAGAAGAACTCCGGCGGCCCCAGCGGCCCCCGCAACGTCGGCCTCGGGCTCGCTCGCGGCCGGTACGTCTTCTTCCTCGATGCGGACGACTACTTCGGTGAGGAAGCCCTGGAGCGAATGGTCGCCATGGGCGACCGTGCCGGTACGGACGTGGTGCTGGGCAAGGTCGTCGGCGTCAACCGCGGGGCGGCGAAGTCCATGTGGAAGGAGACCGTCGAGCGGGCCGACCTCTACTCCTCCAACATCAAGTTCACCCTCAGCGCCCAGAAACTGTTCCGACGCGACCTTCTCGTACGGCTCGGGATGCGCTTCGACGAGGGCCTGAAGACGGGTGAGGACGCGCTCTTCACCATGGAGGCGTATCTGCGGGGCGACGGCGTCTCCGTCGTGGCCGACTACACCTGCTATTACCTGGTGGGCCGGGACGACGGCAAGCACGTCACGAAGAGCGGTAGCTACCGGCTGCGCTTCGACTCTGCGCGGGCGCTCATGGGGCTCATCGCCGCACACGTCCCACCGGGTCCGAAGCGGGACGCCCTGATGGTCCGCCCCTTCGTCATCACCCTGCTGCCGCAGTTCGGTCCCGGGCTGCTGCGGCAGTCCGAGAAGGTGCGGCAGGAGAAGATGAAACTGGCCGCACCGCTGGTGGAGGCCTACTCGTCACCAGGAATGGCCCGGCGCCTCAAGGTCCAGGAACGGCTCCGTCTGCTCTGCCTGGAGAACGGCAGGCTCGACCTGCTGCTGGACATCCTGGAGTTCGTGAGGGACAAGAAGAAGCCGAGAACGGTCCGTAAGGGTCTCCGCGGCCGGCTTTACCTGGTCTATCCGCACTTCGGCGAGGAACTGCCGTACTCCGCGTACGAGCTGACCGTGCCCGAGTGGATCGGCGGTAAACGGATCGACGTCCCGGGGCGCCAGTCCACCGCCGCCTTCGCGCGCCGCCTGGTCAACAAGGTGCGCAGGACGGCCCGGGCCGTCCTGCGCACCCCGAGGCGGTCCCACGAGGTCTGAGGCGACGCGAGGTCGCGGCGGTGGACGTACTCCCTACTGTTCGGGGCGCAGCAGCCGCCTGACCGGGCGCCCCACGACGCGACGGGCGCGCCGGTAGGCCGACGGCCATGCCGGTTCTGCTTCGCTCGCCTGCACCTTGAAGCTGACGTGGCCTGGCTTCGCATCGAGCTGGCTGCGCAGCGCGACGTTCTGCGCGGCCAGTTCGTCCATCCGGCTCTGCATGAAGCTGAAGCGGCTGCTCATCGAATCGGGATCGGTGTCGGTCCACGGCCGCACGGCGGCCGGCAGAGCGCGCTTGGCGAGCAGAGCGTCGAACGCCTTGCCCCCGTCGCCGTGGTGGAAGGTGTTCTCCAGGCCGTTCTTCTCCATGAAGCCGGTGAACCGGAGGAACCGCTCCTTGTGGCCGTTCACCAGGTCGCCGAAGTCGGCCGCCTCGTACAGCTCGGCGGGATCGATGTTCTTCGGCGTCTCGGAGATCTTGCGGTGCGGGATGCCGAAGTACCGGCAGAGCTCCAAGGTCCGCGAGTCACTGCACAGCACGGTGCTCGGGACTCCGGCCAGCAGTGCCGCGATGTTGCCGTGAATGCGGGAGCCGAACGAGAAGTCGAACGCGCGTAGCTCCTCGATCCAGGTGGCCGGGTCGATGTAGAGCCGGACCTTGCCCTCGCGGTACATCGGGTGGGACGGGTGGGTCGGCATCGAGGTCTGGGCGCCGATCGGGTTCGACGTCTCCCGCCAGTGGAGCAGCTGGGCCTCGAGGAGGTTCTGGCCGACGAACCGGAGATGCGGGTAGCGCTCGTGGGCCTGCCGGATGATGGCGTCGAGGCCGTGGGACCGAACCGCGCTGTGCGAGCCGTTCACGGAGATGCGGGATTCCGCGCTGAGTGACTCGGACTTCTTCTCGACTGTGAACGTCTCGCCGTTCATGAACATGGAGGGGCAGCCGATGACCTCGACGTCCCGGAAGCCCATGTTCTTCAGGTACTGCTCGGTGAACTCCCCCCGCACGCCGATGGACGCGCTGCGGTTGAGCACCTCGGTGACGAATGCCCTGACCGTCGGCTCCATGGGCTTCAGCCGGGCCGCGTCGTACTTCAGGTCCGCCTGCGCGCCGACACCCAGGACGACGACGGGGATGCGCAGCTTCTTGATCAGCTGCGTCATCCGCTTCAGAGGCCGCTCGAAGGTCGGACGGAACGCGTTCGCCAGAGGCACGACGAATACGTCGAACTCCTCGTTTATGCGTTCGGCCGCCGACGGATCCGTCCGGATGCCGTTGGAGAAGACTTCCGCCCGGGGAGTCGTCAGGATCTTGTGCGACGCGTCGCTGAAGATCAGGTTGCCCGTATTGGTGGCGAAGACATCTCTGTGGAGCGATTGTTCGAGTGTGTCCACATCGAATGGACTTTTGCCCGATCGGAGAAGAATGCGTCGCTGGCTGGTGGGTTCATCAGTCACCTGATGAGGGTAGCCCGATGAACGCCCCGTGGAGATTGCGTAAATGACTCCATTCGGGGGCATGCCGGAACGACGGCTGGAGTGGCGCACCCGTATTGCGGTCTCTGTGCTGCGTCAGCAGTTGAGACGGCTCGGTGCGGGTCGTGCCCCTCGCGTAGATTGAGGGGAACCGCGCAGGACGACGTGATGGGGACGGGCGTACGTGTCAGGGGCAAGGGATTCCGAAGGCGCACTCGGCGCACCCCCGGAAGGCGACGCCGGGCTCAGGCCGGACGTGACCGGTGCCCGCAGGATCGTCGTCAAGGTGGGGTCCTCCTCGCTGACCACCGCCGCGGGAGGCCTCGACGCCGACCGGGTCGACGCACTGGTCGACGCGCTCGCCAAGGTCAGGAGCGGTGGGGAACGAGAGATCGTCCTCGTCTCCAGCGGCGCCATCGCGGCGGGGCTCGCTCCCCTCGGACTCGTCCGCCGGCCCAAGGACCTGGCGCGCCAACAGGCCGCCGCCAGCGTCGGCCAGGGGCTGCTCGTGGCGCGCTACACCGCCTCCTTCGCCCGCTACGGCGTCCGGGTGGGCCAGGTGCTGCTCACCTCCGACGACACCAGCCGGCGGGCGCACTACCGCAACGCCTACAGCACGCTCGACCAGCTCCTCGAGATGGGCGCCCTCCCCGTCGTCAACGAGAACGACACGGTGGCCACGGACGAGATCCGGTTCGGTGACAACGACCGGCTCGCCGCCCTCGTCGCCCATCTCGTGCACGCGGATCTCCTCGTCCTGCTCTCCGATGTGGACGGTCTCTACAACGGGGACCCGAGCACGCCCGGTACGGCCCGCATCGCCGAGGTGAGCGGCCCCGCCGATCTGGAGGGCGTCGTCATCGGCAGTGCGGGCAAGGCGGGCGTCGGCACCGGGGGGATGGTCACCAAGGTCGAAGCCGCCCGCATCGCGACGGCCGCCGGGATTCCGGTGGTCCTCACGTCCGCCAGCCGGGTGGCGGACGCCCTCTCGGGGCGGGACACAGGCACGCACTTCCACCGCACGGGACGCC
This sequence comes from Streptomyces sp. NPDC057428, assembly GCF_042803195.1. NCBI lineage: Bacteria > Bacillati > Actinomycetota > Actinomycetes > Kitasatosporales > Streptomycetaceae > Streptomyces > Streptomyces sp. NPDC057428. The sequence continues at coordinate 10,491 of NZ_JBHVCT010000003.1, read as the reverse complement.
GCTCGGCCGACCGGCTCCTCTGGCTGGCCCACGCCTCGACGCCCCGGGGCGCCCTGACCCTCGACGCTGGGGCGGTCCGTGCCGTCGTCGAGCGCCGTACGTCCCTGCTGCCCGCCGGGATCAGTGCGGTGGAGGGCGAGTTCTCCGCCGGCGACCCGGTCGAGCTGCGGGACCCCGCCGGCCACGCGGTCGCCCGCGGACTCGTCAACTTCGACGCCAAGGAGATCCCGCAGCTTCTCGGCAGGTCCACCCGCGACCTCGCGCGTGAACTCGGGCCCGCCTACGAGCGGGAGGTCGTACACAGGGACGATCTCGTCGTCCTCACGCCCCACCCGGGCCCCCGAAACGGCTGAAAGTCCGGCCTTCGGGAAGAGACCTTCACGAAAACCGCCCCACACCCCGCTCCGGACTGGTCAACTTTGTCACGGGGACACAAAGGGGTCAGCACAGCTACACATTCACAGGAGGCCGCCGGTGAGACGAGCGCGCCCGGGGGCGCTCCCCCGCGGGACGGGCAGCCGCGCCCTGACCAGCGTCGGAGCGGGGGCCGACTTCGTCGACGCCCCCGACGACCAGACGCTCGAGCAGGAACCGGTGGGGACGGACGAGGAACAGATCCGTTCCAGGCTGTGGCACATCACCCTCAGTGTCTCCGGCAGCGAGACGCCGCTGAGCGAGGTCAGGCGCGGACTGGAGCAGCTGGCGCACGATCACCCCTTTCTGCTGACCAGCCGCTATGCCAACGACCACGCCGAGATCCGCTACTGGGAAGAGGCCCGCGACCTGCACGACGCGGCGGCCGTGGCACTGCGGCTGTGGGGGGAACACCGCTCCAGCGCCAAGCTGCCACCCTGGGAGATCGTCGGCCTCGAGGTCATCGACCGGCAGACGTACCACCTGCGCATCGCCGAGGGCTACGGCCCGCCACCAGCGGCCCCGGTCGGGGTGCACCCGTACTGACCGGGCGTACCGGACCGGGTGCACAGGCGCCGACGCACCTGTCTCGCATCACGGGATACGTGACGGATGCCCGCAGTGTGCGCACTACCCTGCGGGCATGACCACGCTTTCGCCGTACGACAACATGTCCCCGGTCGCCCAGGCCGCCTACCGGGCTCGCGCCGCCGCCGACGACATCGCGCCACTCCCGCGCGCGGCGAAGGACGACGCCCTGCTGGCGATCGCGGACGCGCTCGAGGTACGCACCGGCGAGATCATCGAGGCCAACGCCGAGGACGTCGAGCGGGCCAGGGAAGCCGGGACGAGCGAGTCCGTCGTCGACCGGCTCACGCTCACGCCGGAGCGAATTCGCGCCATCGCCGCGGACGCCCGTGACGTGGCGGCCCTGCCCGACCCGGTGGGCGAAGTGGTCCGCGGCTCCACCCTCCCCAACGGCATCGACCTGCGCCAGGTCCGGGTACCGCTGGGAGTGGTCGGCATCATCTACGAGGCCCGTCCCAACGTGACGGTCGACGCCGCCGCTCTCTGCCTCAAGTCGGGCAACGCGGTGCTGCTGCGCGGCTCGTCGTCGGCGTACGCCTCCAACACCGCCCTCGTGCGGGTCCTCCGTGACGCGGTCGGCGGCTCCGGTCTTCCGGCGGACGCGGTGCAGCTCGTGCCGGGGGAGAACCGCGACTCGGTGCGGGAACTGATGCGGGCCCGCGGCCTGGTCGACGTGCTGATCCCGCGAGGCGGCGCCTCCCTCATCCGTACGGTCGTGGAGGAGTCGACGGTCCCGGTCATCGAGACCGGCACCGGAAACTGCCACGTGTACGTGGACGCGCAGACCGATCTCGGCATGGCCGTCGAGATCCTCGTCAACTCCAAGGCGCAGCGCCCGAGCGTCTGCAACGCCGCCGAGACCCTCCTGGTCCACAAGGACGTCGCCGCGGAGTTCCTGCCCCTGGCCCTCGACGCCCTGGCCGACGCCGGTGTGACGGTGCACGGCGACGAGCGGGTCCTGTCGTACGCCGAGGGGTCGAAGGCGACGGTGGTGGCGGCGACACCCGAGGACTGGGAGACCGAGTACCTCTCGTACGACATCGCGGCCGCTGTCGTGGAGTCGCTGGAGGGAGCCGTGGCGCACATCAGGCTCTGGTCCTCCGGCCACACGGAGGCGATCGTCACCACCTCGCAGGCCGCGGCCCGCCGCTTCACCCAGCTGGTCGATTCCACGACGGTCGCCGTGAACGCGTCCACGCGGTTCACCGACGGCGGCCAGTTCGGCTTCGGGGCCGAGATCGGCATCTCCACCCAGAAGCTCCACGCCCGGGGCCCGATGGGACTCCCGGAGCTGACGTCGACGAAGTACATCGTCACCGGGGACGGTCACATCCGTTAGCAGCGCGGCCTCGGCGGTGCGGGCGATTTTGTGCGCTCTCTGCCCGAATCGCCCTGCCGGGGGCTAGGCTGATTCCGTGCCGGACGACGTGGGGGGCAGGCCGTTCCAGGACGGCTGGGAGCCCGACGACGACCGCGGGGGCGCGGACGAGGACTTCGCCTCCGTGGTGTTCGACGAGGACTTCGTGCGGTCCGCCGAGATCCACGAACCCAGCGCGGTGGAGCGCCTCCTCGCCGCCGCGGAGGCCCGCGCCGAGGCCGAGGCGAGCAGGGCACGCTCACGTCGCGGGGCCCTCGACGACGACCTCTACGAGGACGGCTACGGGCCGGACGGCGGGTACGGCCGCGAGAGGGCTCCTGGCGGCTTCTGGGACCCCGACGACCCTGACGGTGCCCGCGGAGATACCGACGGCCCCTACGGGCCTCATGGCGGTGCTCTGCGGCCTTACCGAGGCACAGCACGCTGGCACCGGCCGATCGCCTGGCTGCTCGCCGTGCTCATAGGCATCGGGATGATCGCGCTGGCCTTCAGCGCCATCTACCGCGGCGCGGCGAACAACCGGCAGGACCAGGTGCCTCCGCCCGCCACGAGTGGCGTGGACAAGCCGGGCCCGGCCCCCTCGCTCTCTGCCGAGCACTCCCGCCCGGCCGTCTCCGTGGTCCCGCGCTCCCGCTGAGCCGACCAGCTCCCCGTGCAGCCGTCCCTGCCCCACGGCTGTCCAGCGGTCGGACCTCAACGCGCCCGGCCGGACGCAACGCGTCGAGGCCTCCCGGGACGCTCGGTGCCTCGGGAGCCGCGCACGGTGCCCAGGAGCGCAAGGAGCCGAAGGCCCGGGCACGGCACCGCAGGCCGGCGGGGCAACCCGAATGGAGCAACGGCGGCGTGTGCGTCGGCGCGAGAACGGCCGCCGTGAGGCCGACTCGCCCCCAGTCGCCCGATGCGCCCTCGGCTCCGTGAGCACGCACGGTCAGCGGGCACACTGCGGGGCCGGGCGGCCACACGGTCCAGGCGCGGGCCCAGGCTCTTCGGGCACATGGCGGCTCACGCAAGCTCCGAGCGCAGGAGTGAGTGGACCGCCGGGCCCGTCCGTACGTACCCCCCGCCCGCGCATTCCACATCCGCCGGGGCACGTTTCCCCGGTGCGCGGGCGCCTGGCAATGGTGAGTGACACCCGTCCGGACGCAGTACACCGGCGCGGAGGGGGACCCGGCCGGCGGGGCGGTGCGGGGCGGCCGGCCCGCGTCACGGCCGGGCTTCCGACTGCGCTCCCACCTGCTGGGCGTTTACCGTGATGACGATCGACCCAATCTGAAGGTACGACCTTGTGACCCCTCCTCCCGTCCCCGTCTCCGGGGAGAGGGTCAGATGCCGCACCCGTGACGGACAGGTCCGCAGACAGCCGCCTGGCTGAGACGGATCCCAGCGCCCGCGCTCACCGGTGGCGCGCGGAGATCGGGAGGAGTCATGGCAGGCCGCGGAGATCCGCCGGAAGAGACGCCCGAGAACCCTTCGGGCGGGGAGGACGAGTACCGCTCTCTCGTCTTCGACGAATCGTTTGTGCGCGCCGCCCGGCTGCAGGAGTTCTCCGCCAGGGAACGCATGGGCGAACCGGCCCGCGCCGTGCGCTCCCGCCCTGGCAGGGCGGCCCGCCGACACCGCTCCAGAGCCGGCATAGTCCTCGTCGTGCTGATCGCCCTGGCGTTCGCCACAGCCGTCTACATGGGCTTCCGCAATCCCTATCCGGCCCCCGTCGGCAGGCGTGCCGAACCGCTGCAGACGACCGTCGTCCCGCTCGCCCCCCAGGGATCCGTTCCGGCGGGAACGCCGGAGTCGCTCCTGGACGACGGCCCGGCCGCGGGGTTCCGCGCCGGTGCCTCCGGCATCAACCTTCCGGCCGTACGGAGGACCAAGAACTTCTCGGACAGCCAGGTGACCATGGCCCTGACCACGGTCAAGGACTACCTGGTGGCATCCGCACTCGACCCCGACGTGCTCACCGGAGGAGTCGTCCGGCCGGTCGGACGACTCCTCGATCCGGACCAGACGGCCCAGTTCGACCAGAGCGTGGGCTCACCGGTCGCCGACGGCAAGCACCTGGCGACCGGCTGGCTGGTGCGGTTCGACCCGGCCGAGGTGGAACTGGCCGATCCCGAGATCCGGGTCCAGGGCACCTTCACCTACGCGGAGGCGGGGGCGGACACCCTGGAGGTGGTGTCCGACCACACCTTCACGTACACACTGCGCCCCGCCGCAGCCGGCCCCCACCGGGCCGACGGGGCCTCGCTGTTCACCGTGCGCCGCGTGCTGCGCTTCCTCCTCGACCGCGAGGACATCCGGCTCCACCGGCTGGAGGTGCGCAGCGCCTACGTCCAGGCCGGACCTCAGTCATGCTCCGCCGCTGTGGCAGGTGTCCTGCGCCCGCTGCTCGCGGGCGAGCGGGCGGACACCCGGGGCCCCGCCGGCACCGATCCCTACGCCACAGGGGTGCCCACGGGCGCCCTCTGCGGCACTCTGGCGGTCAGCCCCCGGACCCCGGCCCCTCCTCGGGGTCCGGGCGCCGCCAAGTCCCCTCCGAGCCCTCCGTAGCGTCCGCGCCGGTCGTGGTGTCCGAGGCGGACGCGCCGCCCTTGCCGGCGGCGCCGCCGCCTGCCGCGCTGCCACCGCTCGCCCCTGTGAATCTGTCCCGGAGCTTACCCCCGAGGTCGCCGGCGCCACCCGCGATGTCACCGACGAGCTTCATCAGCGGGTCCTTGCTCGTGCGCACCGTGTCCGCGTAGTGGGCGGCGGACTCCCGGAAGGAGTCCGTCACCGAGGTGTCCTTGTCCTCGTCCCGCCTTGGGTAGTGGCCGTCCATGAGGCGCTGGTAGTCCCGCGACTCCGACCACTTCTTCAGCTCGGCGGCACGCACCGTGGTGAACGGATGCGTCCGGGGCAGCACATTGAGGATCTTGAGCACGGAGTCACGGAGATCTCCGCCCTTCTCGTACTCGTCGGCCTGGGCGAGGAAGGCGTCCACATTCATCTCATGGAGGTGGTTGCCACCCGCGATCTTCATCAGGCCGCGCATCGACGCACGCAGATCCTGGCCCACCAGCAGTCCGGCCCGGTCGGCAGACAGCTCCGACTTGCGGAACCACTCGCGCAACGCGGTCACGAGGGCCATGATCGCGACGTTGCCCAGGGGGATCCACGCGACCTTGAGCGCGAGACCGGTGAGGAAGAGCAATATCGTGCGGTACACCGCATGACCAGAGAGGGCGTGGCCCGTCTCGTGCCCCACGACGGCCCGCATCTCCTCCTCGTCGAGCAGTTCCACCAGCCCTGTCGTCACCACGATGATCGGCTCGTCGAGGCCGATGCACATGGCGTTGGGCTTCGGGTCCTGGGTGACGTACATCGGCGGGACCTTCTTCAGGTCCAGGATGTAACAGGCGTCCCGCAGCATGTCGTTGAGATGGGCGAACTGCGCGTCACTCACCCGGACGGAGTCCGACAGGAAGAGCAGTCGCAGGCTGCGCTCGGGCAACAGGCCGCTGAGCGCCTTGAACACGGTGTCGAAGCCGCTCAGCTTCCGCAGTGCCACCAGGGCCGAGCGGTCCGCCGGGTGCTCGTACGCCCGGGACGAGATGCCCGGGAATCGCTTGCGCTGCCTGCTCGGCACGCTCTCGTGGCCGGTGTCGGTCATGGATGCCCCCTGTTCGTACGAGACGTCGCTCGTCCCCCTGACAAAAGCCAGCGTATGCGCTGGCGCTACGGTGTGCGGGGGGCTGTGGATAACTTTGAGGAGCGCCCGAAATGCCGCGTACCGCCGTACTGCTCGCCGCCGTCTCCGAGGACCAGGGACCGGGCGACACGCTCCGCGTCGTGCTCCTCGTCGCGCTCGTGGGAGCCGCCCTGCTCGGCTGGTTCCTGCTGCGCGGATACCGCAACGACGACAACAACGACTGAGTCGGCGTGAGCGTGCCCGCCACGCCCGCATACGATGTGCGCGACGTCTCCCTCCAGATCCCCGATGGATAGGTCCTGCAGAAGATGAGCCTCACGAGCACCGCGCACCAGCTGGTCAACCTCGCCGCCGAAGGTGAGCAGGGTGGTAACCACGAAAGCCTCAGCCCGTACCTCACCGGAGGCGGCGCGCTCCTCGTGCTGCTGCTCCTGCTCTGGGTCACCACCCGCTTCAACCGGGACCGCTGAGGCGGAGGGCGAACAGCTGTGCCAGTAGGGTCTGCACGCATGGGAGAGCAGAAAGTGCCTACCGGGCGCGGCAAGCGCCGACTCGGCGTGATGGGCGGGACATTCGACCCGATCCATCACGGCCACCTCGTGGCGGCCAGTGAAGTGGCCGCCCATTTCGATCTGGACGAGGTCGTCTTCGTCCCGACGGGGCAGCCGTGGCAGAAGAGCCACAAGCAGGTGTCCCCGGCCGAGGACCGCTACCTCATGACGGTCATCGCCACAGCGTCCAACCCGCAGTTCTCGGTGAGCCGCAGTGACATCGACCGTGGCGGTCCGACGTACACGATCGATACGCTGCGGGATCTGTGCAGGGCCCACGGCGACGCGGACCTGTTCTTCATCACCGGCGCCGACGCCCTGTCCCAGATTCTCACCTGGCGGGACGCCGAAGAGCTGTTCTCGCTCTCCCACTTCATCGGTGTGACCCGTCCGGGCCACGTGCTGACGGACGACGGACTGCCCGAGGGCGGTGTCTCGCTGGTGGAGGTGCCCGCCCTGGCGATCTCGTCGACGGACTGCCGGGCGAGGGTCGCGCAAGGGGAGCCGGTCTGGTACCTGGTGCCGGACGGTGTCGTCCGCTACATCGACAAGCGCCAGCTGTACCGCGGCGAATGAGCCACGGAGAGGGGCACCTGTGACCGACCGCCAGAACCCGTACGACCCGTACTACCAGCAGCAGCCGCAGATCATCGGCTACGACGAGTACGGGCAGCCGGTCTACCAGCAGCAGGGGCAGCAGCAGTACGACCCGTACGCGCAACAGCAGACCCAGCAGACGCAGCAGACACAACAGGACGGGCAGTCCCAGCAGGGCTATGAGTACGCCCCGTACGCCGGTACGCAGCAGTACGACCCGTACGCGGCCCAGCCCACGCAGCAGCAGGGGCAGGCGGCCCAGCAGGGGTACGGCTACGAGGGCTACACCGGGTACGGCTACGACACCGGACAGCAACCCGTCGTGGATGACTCCACCCAGCAGTGGGCCGCCGCTGCCCCTGCCCCTCCTGCTCCGGCCCCCGCTACCGCCATCACCGCCGAGACGCCGGTGCCGGAGCAGCGGCGTGAGCCCGAGCCGCAGGCAGGCCCCGGCGTTCCCGGACCGCGCCGTGCCGACGGCGACTACCGCACCGAGCAGTTCTCCTTCATCGAAGAGCCCGACGAGAACTCCGAAGATGTCATCGACTGGCTGAAGTTCACCGAGAGCAGGAGCGAACGGCGCGAGGAGGCACGCCGGCGCGGGCACAACCGCATGGTCGCGCTCATAGTCGTCGTGGCTCTCGTGGTCGTCGGCGGGGCGGGATACCTCTGGTTCGCCGGGAAGATCCCGGGCGTCTCGGGCGAGGACGAACGGAGTGCCGCGGCGGCCGGCCCGCAGAAGAGGGACGTCATAGTCGTCCACCTGCACAACACCAAGAAGGGCGGTACCTCCACGGCGCTGCTCGTCGACAACGTCACCACCGGGCAGGGCACCACCGTCCTTCTGCCCAACTCTCTCGCGGTGGCCGGGGACGACGGTTCCACCACCACCCTCGGGAAGTCCGTCGACGACGACGGCTCCAGCGGAACCCGCGAGGCGATCGACACGCTGCTCGGCACCAGCATCAGCGGCACCTGGCGGCTCGACACGCCCTACCTCGAGAACCTCGTCGAGCTCGTGGGCAACATCGAGGTCGACACCGACACGGCGGTTCCCGCCGCCGAGAAGGGCGCTTCGCCGCTGGTGCGCAAGGGCGAGGGGCAGACCCTGAGCGGCCAGGCGGCCGTCGCGTACGCCACCTACCAGGCGCCGGGGGAGGCCGAGGCCAAGCAGCTCACGCGCTTCGGACAGGTCATGCGCGGCGTGCTGCGCAAGCTCTCGGAGGACCCCAAGGCAGCGACCGTCACGATCGAGACGCTCGCGCAGATCCTCGACCCGTCCCTGCCGGAGCAGGACCTGGGGGCCTCGCTGGCGAAGCTCGCCGGGCACGCCAAGGTCGGTGACTACAAGACGGAGCTGCTCCCGGTCCAGGACGACGGCACCCTCACCGAGAGTGCCACCGAGAGCGTCGTCAAGGACGTCCTGGGCGGCAAGGTGAAGGCGCCGGACCAGGGTGCGGCGGTGCGCGTGGGGATCAAGAACGCCACGGGCAGCACCGCTGGTACCGAGAGCGCCAGGGTCCAGCTGGTCAACGGCGGCTATGCCTTCGTCGACGGCGGCAAGGCGGACACGGCGCCGTCGTCCACGGTGGTCTACGGGGCCGCGGAGGACAAGGCGAAGGCGATCGAGGTCGCGAAGACCCTCGGGCTGCCGGAGAGTGCCGCCGAGAAGGGCAAGCCCGCCGCCAACGCGGACGTCTCCGTGGTCCTCGGCCAGGACTACGAGATCCCGAAGCGGACGTCGTAAGGGCTGTCGGCGGTCCGTGAGACCCTAGAGGTTGATCTGACCGCCGACGAAAGCCTGCATGTGACCGCCACGGACCGCTCCATCGAGCTCATCACCGCCGCCGCCCAGGCGGCGGCCGACCGGCTCGCGCACGACATCATCGCCTACGACGTCAGTGACGTCCTGTCGATCACCGACGCCTTCCTTGTGGCCTCGGCTCCCAACGACCGCCAGGTCAAGTCGATCGTCGACGAGATCGAGGAGCGGCTGCAGAAGGAGCTCGGCGTCAAGCCGGTTCGCCGCGAGGGCGACCGCGACGCCCGCTGGATCCTGCTCGACTACGTCGACATCGTGATCCACGTCCAGCACAGCGAGGAGCGCGTGTTCTACGCGCTCGAGCGGCTGTGGAAGGACTGCCCCGAGATCGCCCTCCCCGAGGACGCGGTCAGGACGCGGGGCAAGGCTGAGGAGCACGCCCAGCTCAACGGCGGCACGGAAGGTGAGCAGAGCTGAACGGCAGCAGGAGCGGCAGGGGCCGCAGGATCGTCCTCTGGCGCCACGGCCAGACGGCGTGGAACCTGGAGCGGCGCTTCCAGGGGTCCACGGACATCGAGCTGACCGAGGCCGGCGTCGGGCAGGCCCGCCGGGCCGCCCGGCTGCTCGCCTCGCTGGGGCCGGACGCGATCGTGGCGTCCGACCTGAGCCGGGCCGCGGCCACGGCCGCCGAGCTCGCCTCGGTCACCGGCCTTGCCGTCGCACACGACTCCGCACTGCGCGAGACGTACGCGGGCGCCTGGCAGGGGCTCACGCACGAGGAGATCGTCGAGCGGTACGGCGATCAGTACGCGGCGTGGAAGCGCGGTGAGCCCGTGCGCCGGGGCGGTGGCGAGCTGGAGACCGAGGTGGCGGACAGAGCCGCCCCGGTCGTCCTGGAACACGTCCGCAAGCTGCCGGATGCGGGCACGCTCGTCGTCGTGAGTCACGGCGGCACGATCCGGACGACCATCGGCCGTCTGCTCGGACTCGAGTCCCACCACTGGGAAGGGCTCGGCGGGCTGTCCAACTGCTGCTGGTCCGTGCTGGGCGAAGGTGCGCGGGGCTGGCGTCTGCTCGAGCACAACGCCGGGACCCTCCCCGAACCGGTGCTCGGGGACGACGACTAGTGCCCCTCCCGGCAAGCTTTGCCCCGTCGCGCCGCCCAGCACGCACGCTCGCTGCGTTGGCCAAAAGCCCTGGTAGCTCCGCTACAAGGACTTCCGGCCGCCTTGCGATCGCACGCACCGGTCGACGCTCCTACCGGGCAAACATTGCCGGTCGCGGCACTAGTAGGGCTTTGTTAGCTACCCCGGTTGATCGTCGTCAGGTACGTTGTGATGTCCTGTCAGGTGTGACACCTGAGGAGATGGAGAGGGTCCGCCCGCGCCTGGAGGCGTTCGCGGTGGAGATGCTTGGTTCGCTGGCGCGTCGGGACCAGCGGGCCAAGGGCGAGCTGTATCTGCGTGGGCTGATGCTGGACGGTAAGCGCAAGTCGATGCAGCCGATGGCCGAGCGT